>CADBUT010000346.1 GCA_902797925.1 uncultured Spirochaetaceae bacterium | reverse complement strand
GCAGATAACCTTGTCGTTTTTCAGCAACTCTTCATCAGCAAAGTCACAGGCGTAGCATGCAACTTTTCCGGCTTCAATTGCAGCAAGAATGTCTTTGTTTACCACAAGACCGCCGCGCGCAAAGTTCAAAATGCGCACGCCTTTCTTCATGATTGCAAGGCGGTCAGCACCGATATAGCCCTTTGTGTCGTTTGTCTGCGGAATATGAATTGTGATGTAATCTGATTTTGAAAGCAGAGAATCAAGGCTTTCTGCCTTGTGAACGGCGCGGCTCAAGCTCCAAGCGGCATCAACTGAAAGGAACGGGTCGTAGCCGATTACGTTCATGCCAAGTTCAATTGCGGCATTCGCAACCATTGCGCCGATTGCGCCCAAACCGATTACGCCGAGAGTCTTGCCCTTAATCTCCGGGCCTACAAACTGGCTCTTGCCTTTTTCTGCAAGTTCAGGGATTTCATCACCTTTGTCGATGAGTGTCTTTGCCCAAGCTGCGGCCTTGTGTACAGGGCGGCTAGAGAAAAGCAATGCGGCGATTACAAGCTCTTTTACGGCGTTTGCGTTTGCACCAGGCGTATTGAAAACAACTACGCCTTTCTCTGTCATAGCCGGAATCGGAATATTGTTTGTGCCTGCACCGGCGCGTGCAACAGCCTTAACTGTTGCAGGCAATTCCATTGAGTGCATGTCGGCAGAGCGAAGAAGAATTGCATCCGGGTTGTTGATTTCTGAAGCTACTTCATATTCTTCACGCGGAAATTTTTCCAACCCGGCAACTGAAATCTTATTTAAAGTCTGAATCTTAAACATCGTATTACTCCAGTTATTTGTTTTCTGCGGCGAACTTATCCATGTATTTGATAAGTGCTTTTACGCCGTCAAGTGTCATGGCGTTATAAATTGAAGCGCGCATACCGCCAACAAGACGGTGGCCTTTCAAGTTTACAAGACCTGCTGCTGTTGCGCCCTTAACAAAGGCATCGTTGATTTCCTTTTCTTTGGCAACGCTTGCATCGTCTTTTGCGCCAGTTGAATACTTTGTAAGGAAAGGCACGTTCATAATTGAGCGGCTGCCCTTTTCAGCTGTTGCATGATAGAAATCTGACTTGTCGAGATAGTCATAAAGCAGGTTTGCTTTCTCGTAGTTGCGCTTTGCCATGCCTTCTGCGCCGCCGTTCTTTTCAATCCAGTGCATAACCTTGCCGAGAACGTAGATTGTGTAGCAAGGCGGTGTATTGAACATTGAGCCTTCGTCTGCGTGTGTCTTATATGTAAGCATTGTCGGTGTGCCCGGGCGAGGTGTGTCTGTAATCAGGTCTTCGCGGATGATTACAAGAGTAACGCCGGCCGGGGCGAGGTTCTTCTGAGCACCAGCATAAAGCAGGCCGAACTTTGAAACATCAAGCGGTTCGCTCAAAATGCAAGAAGAAATATCTGCAACCAACGGGATATTGCCTGTATCAGGAATGTACTCGTAATGTGTTCCCATAATCGTGTTGTTGAAAGTGATATGAACATAGTCATAGTCGCCTGTTACTTTTTCAACACGCGGAATATATGTAAAGTTCTTGTCTTCGCTTGAAGCAAGTGTTGTAACTTCAATGCCGAGCTTCTTGGCTTCTGCTTCTGCTTTCTTTGCCCAAACGCCTGTCTTGATGTAAGCAGCCTTGCCAGTCTTAATTCCGAGGTTAAGCGGAATCATTGCAAACTGTGTAGATGCACCGCCCTGAAGGAACAAAATCTTATAGTTTGCAGGAACGTTCATCAGCTTGCGTACCATTGCTTCTGCGTCCTGAATAATCGGTTCAAAAGCCTTTGAGCGGTGGCTCATTTCCATTACACTCTGACCTGTTCCGTTGCAATCAAGCATTTCTGCTGCACATTCTTTCAAAACTTCTTCCGGTAATGCTGAAGGACCAGCACTGAAATTGAAAACTCTTGCCATTTTAGACTCCTATAACCGCATAGCTGAAGCGGTGCTTTTCCGAAGATTCTATCTTCTTGTTGTTGTATTTGAACTGGAAAACCAGATCGTTTACTTTTCTAAAGACTTGCACGACAGATTCTGAAGTGCATCTATGACCGACAGATTTTCAACTGCGGTCGTTTCCGGCAAATGAAGAATTGCCGCCGTATAATTGACTATTCCTTTTATGCCGCATGCAGAAAGCCTTAAAGCCATCTGTTCGGCTGCTGATTCAGGAACTGCCAGAATTGCATATTCAATCTTTTCGTTTGCGATTACCTGCTCAAGTTTTGATGTTGAATAAAGCGGAAACGGTGCTCTCAATGTTTCCGTTCTATTGATACTTGAATCAAATCCGGCCGCAATAACGAAAGACGAATTAACAAAGCCTGTGAAACCTGCGAGGGCTTCGCCTAATCTGCCAAGCCCCACAATACAGCAGCGCTTCTCAGCTGCTCCCAATGAAAGCACAGTGCCTATCGTATCTTTAAGCATTGCCACATTGTAGCCAGCAGCATTCGCACAACGCACGCCAAGCATTGATATGTCGCGCCTTATAGTAAAACTTGTCCAGCCTGTACGACTTTGAATTTCAGCGGAAGAAACTGTCTGCTTGCCAGCTTTTTCAAGCTGCTCCAGCAATCTGGCAAGCCGAATCAAACGTTCCCTTGCAGGTTTTGAAATTTTCTGTTCCATCGCACCACCACAAGTCTGAGCTTCTATAAACGCAAAACCAATGTGAAGGTTTTCACAACACCTTATGGCGGCATACTATCATTGACAAAAAAAAGAGTCAATAAAATTTTGATTTTTCCTGTGAAATCTTTCACAGTTATCTGAAAGGCATAAATGTCATATACAGCGTTACAGTCACTTCGGCTTGGTCCGGCTGCGCTCACCAACCAACGCTCAGTGAGCATAAGCAATTTTTCTTATACTACTAATATTTACAGGACAAAACTTGATATACATGATATAGTTAATTAAAGATTTTGGACATATCTAAAAACTCACTATCGTGACTTTTTAGATATGCCGCCGAGTTGTAAATCGCTGTAATGGCGCGATTTACAACATCGCATCTTCAAAGTTACCTCTAAAAACTGAAGTTTTTAGAGGTTTCCTTTTAGAAATTTTAAGTAGAATTGTGCTGCAAATTTGCAAATGCGCCGACATTTACTATACAGCATAACATTAAAAAAGTAATTGATTTAAAGAAGGTTAAAAAAGTTAATGTCCGTACAGCATACGCCAATAGACGCTCCTGTAAAACTTCTCAAAGACATAACACATCTTGTTAATTCAACATGTGAAGCGCAGGACTTAAACATAATTCACAAGGCTCTGCTTTCTGTAGCCGCTGCCGCAAAGGCACAGAGCGCAGAAATATGGTCTATAAACAAAAACGATGACAATTCTTACTGGTGCCAGTGCAGGGCCATGGCTGTTGCAGACAAAAAGCTTCAGAAGCAGGACACAGCCCAGCAGATTAATTTTGACCTGACTTTTAAAAACAGGCTCAGCAAGATTTATTCCGGCGAAATTGACAGAATGCCTTTGACAGCTTCTGACACAATTTTTCCGATAATTCAGAACCAGAATTTCATAGGCTTTGGGCTTTTGAAAGGCCGGACAGTTCAAAGTCTGTCACAGGACGACAGCACAATTCTTTCTGAGATTTTCCGCATTTTAACAGGCAGCTATTTCAATCAGAACGCACAGGCTGAAAACTGTGAAGAAACGCTGGAATTGCAGCGGCTTCACAGAGACAAGCTTTTAAAAACCACAAGCGACGTTACCAATATTTTCAACTCGTCTGACGAGGACAATTTTGAGCAGCGCATGAATGAAGCCCTGCGCATTGTAAGCGAAGCTGTAGGCGTAGACAGGGCTTATGTTTACCGCAATGTAAGAGAAGAAAGCGGCGGCTGTTTTATAGAGCTGTCTTTCTCATGGCAGGCTGCAGGTGCGCCGCCATACCGGCCGGGCAAAAAACATTCGGGCTGGTTCATGAGCGCAGAAGAAATTGCACTGCGCAAACAGCCGGAACAGCGCTTTTTGAACGCAAGAATTTCAGATAAGCCGCGCGGCTGGGAAGGCAAGCAGCAGGACAACATTCTTTCGCTTTTAGTTGTTCAGATTTTTTTGGGCGACAAATACTGGGGCTTCATCGGTTTTGACGACTGCCACCGCGAAAGACTTTTTACCCAAAATGAAGAGAACATTCTCAACACATGTGCCTACATGTTTCTTGACCACATCACGAAGCACGACGGTCTGCTTGCCAAGCAGAAACGCGACAAGCTTGTTGAGGCAAGCAACGATGTCACAAGAGTTCTGACCATAAATAACGGCACAAACTTCGACGAGCGCATCTTAAACGCACTTCACGTTATAGGCGAATCTGTTGAAGCAGACCGAATTGTAATCTGGCAAAAAACCGAAGACTGCGAAAACGGCTGCTGGCTCACATTAAAATATTACTGGGAATCAAAAGACGCTCCGGAAAATCCACAGGGGCTTATAAACAGAAAGCGTCTCTCGCATGAAGACGTAGAGCTTCACATGCGTCCAGATCAGATGCTTACAAACGTAAAAGTTGCACGTGACAGGCCGCGCGGCTACGAAACTCTTCTTGAACAGCATGTTCTCTCTCAGCTGACAATTCAGATTGTTCTCGGCAACGAATATTGGGGCTACATCGGTGTCAGCGACTGCCGGACAGAGCGCTATTTTTCACCAAGCCAGGAAAACATCGTAAACACATGCGGACACATGATTCTTGCATATATTTTCCAGCAGGAAAGTATCCGGAAGATTGGCGCAAGAGATTTTCTGCTTTCAACTGTAACGGAAATAACAAAAGAGCTGACGGCTGTTTCTCAAATCAGTTTTTTTGACAGACTTAAAAGCGGGTTGAAGAAAATCGGAGAGCAGCTCGACATTGACCGTGTACATATATGGCGCAATCACTGGGCAGCAAATTCCGAAGAACACGATTCGTGCAGTCTTATTGCATTGTGGCAGTCGCCGCGGATTGCTTTTCTCAATACTCCGGCTCTTCCCAAAGTTTATGAGGATAAGACAAATACCCTGCGTGCATGGAAGACAAAGCTTGTTACAGAAGGCATAAAAAACGGAAATTATTCAGCAATGACAGCTTCTGAAACTTTGTACCGCCCGCTTGAAATTCTTTCGGCACTGGTAATTCCGCTTGTTTTCCAGGACCAGTTCTGGGGCTTTATGTGCTACGACAACTGCCACGAGGAAAAAGCCTTTACCTCTGATGAAGAGGCTATTCTCGCCACATTCGCGCGTATTTTTGCGGCACAAATCATTCAGGACGAAACTTCGAATTCTTTGATTGAGGCAAAAGAAGTAGCGCTTCAGGCAACAAAGGCAAAATCTAACTTTCTTGCCAACATGAGCCACGAAATAAGAACGCCGATGAACGCAATTCTCGGTATGTCTGAACTGATTCTGCTTGAAAAGCTGCCGCCGCTTATCAAAGAATATGCACATGATATAAACACTGCGACACGAAGCCTTTTAAGCATTATCAATGACATTCTTGATATTTCAAAAATTGAATCAGGGCGCCTTGACTTAGTGCCGGTTCAATATGATTTGGGCGCACTGATTAACGACGTATTGACACTGATAAAGATGCGGACTTCAAGCAAAGGCCTTGCTTTTTTTGTACGCATTGACCCGTCATTGCCGCATAAGCTTATAGGCGACGAAAACCGCGTAAAACAGATTCTCATCAATATTCTGGGCAACGCCGTTAAATACACACGAGAAGGCTACATAAGGCTTGACGTTACAGGCGAGACACAGGGTAAAACAATCCGGCTCAACTTCCGCATAGAAGATTCCGGTATTGGAATTAAAGACGAAAATTTCTCAAAACTTTTTGAGCTGTTTGCGCGCGTTGACACAAAGCGCAACCGCAATGTCGTCGGCACAGGTTTGGGTCTTTCTATTACAAAGCAGCTCTGCGAAATGATGGAAGGCACTATTTCGGTACAGAGCGAAT
>CADBUT010000345.1 GCA_902797925.1 uncultured Spirochaetaceae bacterium | reverse complement strand
TTGCAGATAAATCTTGAAATTCTTGAAGTCTTCGCGCTCAATCCATTTTTCGATTGTGTCTTGCGGAATTGACTGAAGTTCCGGGTCAAACCAGCTTGTTCTTGCGCCGGCTTCAGTTGCCGTCATCATGTAGCGGCCCATCTTTTCCTGGTTCACGCTGTCACCGGCATCACCGGCTGTAAGCAGAAATGCGTAGCTTCCGACAAGCTCATCGTTCTGCTGAAGTCTTTCGTAAACCTTGAGCGCGTCGCGGAGCGTTTCTGCGCTTTCGCCAAGCTTGCCTTTATATGCTTCAAGCGCCGCCGCGTCGGCTGAAATCTGCTTGAGAGCTTTTTCCCAGTCGCCGTCAGTCTTGAATAATGTTGTCAAATCCCATTTATCAGATGCAGGAATGTCTTTCCTGAGAGGTATCTTTTTTTCTTGCTTTTCCATAAAGTGATTTTATAAAGTAAAACTACGTCGGTCAAGTTATTTTGCGTTTGGATTAATCTACAATTTTAGAAAAACCCGCAAAATACCACGAATTGATTTGTTGGCAAATCAATTCGTGGGGATTGGTTTGTAATGTCGCTTGGAATGATTCTACGGTAATAGATTAATCCGCAAAAAAAAGGCGAACCTCAGTTTAGGTTCGCCACAAAGTTTCGCCGGATAAACTTAAAATTTTGATAGAACTAATACGAAACTTAGAATTCCTGGCCAACTTCGCTTTGGTCAAATTCATAAGATTCTTCGGCTTTTTTCAATTCTACAGCCTGCTCTTCTTCGCCCAATAAGTAGACCTGAATGGCATCAAAAAACGGTAAGTCAAAGTATTCAATGCGGAACGGAATTATTTTGTCGCTGTCAGAAAATGAAACGCCAAGCCATTCGCCGCGCAAAACTTTTGCAGAAACAGAATCGGTGTCATGCTGGTATTTTATATGAAAAACGCCCAATGTTTGTTTTACAACAAATGTTCCGTCTTGTTCTGTAAGCTTATATATTTTGCCGTGCAATTCATCATAATCAGATTCATTCATAATACGAACCTGATTATAGCTGCCTTCAGGTCCGGCAACCTTGAATTTGATGTTTTCTGCAGAAATAGCTGCAGCACAAACAAAAAGTGCAGCTAAAGTGATAAGAATCTTTTTCATCGATAAATCTCCTTAGATTTTATATAATACAATATGAGAAGTTATAAATCAACGAATTTTTGGACACATTGGAGATTTGTTACAAAAATAACCATCTTCTGTAAATCGTTGCAAAGCACGATTGCTGAGCATAGTCGAAGCAACCGGACACAGCATACATTGCCCCAATTGGTCACTTCGACCCCGCTCAGTGACCAGATTAATCCACAAAAACCGGCAGACTGTGTGCATGGGGCATTGTGCACCCGTTACAAGTTTGCGGAATCGCAAACTTGGCCGTTTTGCTAGATAATGCCTTTTCTGTAATACAAGCTTATGCAAAACGCCGCCTCGGAAGAAGGGGTTTTCCCTTCCCCTTAGAAAAGAGTTTCTTTTTTTTGTCTGTTCGGGTATTATTGAAATGTATGAAACAGGGTTTAGAGGTATTGTTGAATACCTTTGTTGAAAATATAGAATTTCCCTTTGATTTTTTTCAGATAGCTGATTATTTAGGCATCAAAAAAGAATGTGATATTAATTACGCTTTAGAGTGGTTTGAAACTAATCCTGCCATATTATCTGTCGGTCACAATGCATTTGCTTCTAGAATAGGAATGTTCACTGGAAAAACTTTTTCAATCCTTCCGACCAGATACGAAATAACGAATAAAATCCTTGTTATCGGTCACAGGTGCATTCCTTTCGGCAACCCGGATATTCTTCCATGCGATTACAAGTTTTTCTACAATAAAAGAAGTGTTCCTTATAAGATTGTGGAAATGCAGACGAATGATCTGTTTGAGTATTATTACCTTCATGGCGAGGAATTTGTTCCGCAATATCTGGCTTTAGACCCTGCGAACAAAGATTTTGACATTACAGGCTGTGACTACGAATTGCCCGGAAAGATGAAGTCCACTGTTCTGGATATGACGGCAATTTATGAGAAAAACGACTTTAAAAGCGGTGACAGGCTCAAAATTAGACTTGAAAACTGGAGAACAGGCACTTTTTCCATTGTAGTTCAGAAAGACACCAGAGAAACGCCGTTTGAAGTTAATGAGGCAGAAGAAAGCCGCAGTAAATGGTTTGAAATTTTCGAAAAAAATTTGCTGCAGTCGTTCAACGTGTTCGGTGTATGCAGTTCAATAGATGAACAGATTGCTTTTGCCTATGTTCTTTCCGGCAAAGATCTGTTTGTGCGTTATCCAGGCTCTGTTGAAGAATATATCAAGAAGTCTGAAGTGATTGAAGCTGCGGAATTCGGTGTAGAAACAAGGTTGTGGCGTACCGGCGAGACAATCTCAGTTATGAATCTCCGTAATGAAAATGACCAGGATTTTGATGAAACCGAAGAATTCGACAGTGTGAGCAGGCTGTTTTTATCAATCGGCGTACCGCTTACCGAAACCTTTTTGGATTCTTTCATTTACGATTCGCTTTATAAAAAAGAGAAAAACTCTGAGCAGATTATATCGCGGCTTCTGCCAGAAGGAATGGGCGGAATTTCGTCAAAAGACATGATTTTTTGTTTCTTGCACTTAGAAAAAAGACGTGCTATACTACAGCGCGACTACCGTTGGTTTGCTGACTATGAAAAAGGTCAGCTTCGGGCAAAGATTCTTAAGTTTTATGCCAGAATGATAAACTTTGTTTATTCAATGGGGCAGAACGATGTTTCGCCTGAAGCAATGCCGCAGCAGCCTTTAGTCGTTTTGTCTCAACTATTTACGCATTTGGGCAGAATGTTAGAGTCAATCATGCCGAATGCCTCTATTTCTTCAAAAGATATTACAAGCTTATACCTTTCCCTTGAAGGAATGGAATTCAGCTTTGAGGATTTGTCGAAAGAACTCGAACAATCTATAAATATACAGGAAAAGGGAAAATTTACTATAATTAGGAAGGAAGACGGAAAACATGAGTGAATCTACAGAAATTATGTCTATTGAAACTCTCATAAAAAATGGCGGTGTCTTTTTTAATGTTAAAGGCGAACGTCCTGAAATTGTCTTTAAGAACATCCTTGAAAAACTTACTTTGCCGAACACAATAAGCAAGGAAAAAGTGTACGAAGAGCTGTGCCAGCGCGAGGAACTTATGAGCACCGCCGTAGGCAACGGAATCGCGATTCCGCATCCGCGCTATCCGCTTCTGGCAGATGCCGAAGACCAGCGTCTTGTTATCTGTTTCCTTGACAAGCCTGTTATGATGAATCCGCCAGATATGCGCCCTGTATACGTTTTCTTCATTCTTTTGACGAGCAACACAAAGACTCATCTTAAGATTTTGTCTCAGCTTGCGTTCCTGTTCCAGAAGCCGGAATTCCGCCACTTGCTTGAACAGAAGCCGACCGAAGATGTCTTGCTGGACGCCATAAAGCAGGCAATGCCTGCTGCAAAATAAAGCGTTTTATTCAATTTCTAAAAGTCACATGTTTTTTTGCCGATAAAATCGGTAGTTTATCTAACGGCAGTTTATGCCTGTGGTTTTTTGACCAGAATATTTTGAAACGGCATCAGAAAAGTGCCGTTCTTTGGGTGTGGAATTTATGCAGATTATACCTATAGCAAGCGGAAAAGGCGGCGTCGGCAAGAGCCTTGTTTCAGCAAATTTGGCTATTGCACTGGCGCAGTCGGGCAAGCGTGTAGTTTTAGTTGACCTTGACCTCGGCGCGTCTAACCTTCATCTTGTGCTCGGAAACCAGTCGCCGAAAGCAGGCCTCGGCACATTCCTTACAGGCAATTCAGAATTTGAGGAAATCATAGTTCCGACTGATTACGCAAATTTGATGTTCATTCCGGGCGATTCAGAAATTCCGGGAATGTCTTCTATAAAAGCCGCTCAGAAAAACATGCTTATCAAAAAGCTTCAGGCCTCAAACTGCGACTTTCTTTTGATTGACCTCGGTGCAGGCACGCATTTAAGCATTCTTGACTTTTTCCTGCTTTCGCCGCAGGGCATTCTTGTTACAGCGCCAACCGTAACGGCAATTCTTGACGGCTATCTTTTCTTGAAGAATGCGGTCTTCAGACTGATGTACAATTCGTTCAAGAAAAATTCTAAGGCATACGCATATCTTGAAAAGCTTAAGAACGATGCCGCTTCAATGCAGCGGCTCTACATTCCAAAGCTGATAGACGCAATTGCAGAAGTTGACCCGGAAAATGCTGAATTGTTCCGCCGAAGAATGAGACAGTTCAGACCGCGCCTTATACTTAATATGCTTGAGTCGCCAAAAGATGCAGAAAAAGCCCTTAAAATCAGACGCTCATGCAAAGAATATCTCGGCGTTGAACTTGAGCATCTCGGCGTAATCTACCGCGATGTTCTGCAGGATATTGCGCTTGCTTCAAGGCTTCCGATTATCGTTTACAAGCCGCAGTCTGTGCTTGCGCAGGCGATTTACCGCATTGCAGACAAGGTGCGCAATTCAGAGACGCTCTCTTTTGACCAGTATCTTGCCGCAAGCAGCGACAGTTTTTCAAATGCAGAAGAAGACGCGGCGCAAGACTTTGAAGCGAAGATGACCTACATCGAAGATTTGGTCGGCACGGGCACGCTTACAATTGAAGATGTGGCCGATGTCATAAAAGCGCAGCAATATGAGATTACTCAGCTTAAAAAAGAAAACGCCTTGCTGAAGCATAAGATTCTTAAAGCACATTCTCAAGGCTTTTCGGTATAAGAAACATGATGCAGCTTGCCATTAACTATCCTTCATGGATTCACCCCGAAATTTTTCCAGGCGTTCCAGTGCTCGGCTTATTGCGCTGGTACGGGCTTATGTACATTTTCGCGTTCGGCACAGCTTATTTTGTGTTCATGCGGCAGGTAAAGCAGGGCGCGCTTGATACAGCTGATTACAAATGCACCGAAGACGACGTTTTGAGCTTTTTCTTTTGCGGAATTCTCTGTCTGATTTTGGGCGCGCGTATTTTTTATACGCTCGTCTATGACAAGAGCGGCTATTACTGGCACAAGCCGTGGCGCATTTTCTGGCCTTTCGACGAAAGCGGCGCGTTTACAGGCTTTGCCGGAATGTCTTATCACGGCGGCGTAATCGGCGGCCTTCTCGGCATGCTTTTCTGGTGCACGTGGAAGAAAAAGCCGATCGGCAAATGGATTGACGCGATGGCCGTATCAATTCCGCTCGGCTTTACGTTCGGGCGGCTCGGCAATTTCTTTAATGCTGAATTATACGGAAGAATTACGACTGTGCCGTGGGGCATGGTTTTCCCGGATGCAGACAAGTATTCTATGTCTTTGGATTGGGTTCAGGCAATTGTAGCAAAGACAGGTCTTGCCGTGCCTGACGGTGCATCAACCGTAATATTGCCGCGCCACCCGAGCCAGCTTTACGAAGCGCTTTTTGAGGGCATTGCTTTATGGGCTGTGCTCTGGCTTTTAAGAAAGAAAAAGCCTTTTGACGGCTTTATGGGCTGTGCTTACACTTTTCTTTATGGCGCAATCCGCTTCGTAATTGAATATTTCCGCGAGCCAGATGCAGATTTAGGCTACAGAATTGCCGCCGTACAAGACGCGCCGATTTACTTCAACGTTTCGCTTTTCAATCTGTCTACCGGGCAGATTTTATGCCTGATTATGATGGCAGCCGGCATTTTGAGCGCAGTTTTGTGTGGAATCATAGACAAGCGCAAAAAGAGCGCACAAACCCCCGCGTAAACAGCTTTCAGCCGGCGGCG
>CADBUT010000344.1 GCA_902797925.1 uncultured Spirochaetaceae bacterium | reverse complement strand
TGTCAAACAGCGGCATAATTGAACCTTCGGCGCAAGGCAGCGGAAAACCGCTCTGGTTGAGCGCGGCAAAAAGCGCGACAGTCTTTAACGAAACAGTCTTTCCGCCTGTATTCGGGCCTGTAATAATAAGCACACGTCGGCCCGGCAAAAACGAAAGGCTTATCGGCACAGCTTTTGAACCGAGCAGCGGATGCCGCGCTTCTTTTAGCACAAGAGCGCGCCCGCCGTCTGGGTCGCCGGCAAAAGAGCCGCGCGTTTCAAGCCCCCACCTTGCGGCGGCATAAGCTGCATCAAGGCGCACCATCACGTTATGCGCTGTCACAAAATCGCCGGAATATTCACCTAAAGATGCGGTCAGCTCGCGCAAAATGCGCCTAATCTCAAGCGAAAGCCTGTACTCTTCTTGCACTAGCGCATTATTCTTTTGAACGATGTCGTCAGGCTCAATATAGACAGTCTGACCTGTCTGCGAAAACTCGTGCACGATGCCTTTGATGCGCCCGCGGAAATTCGCCTTGACCGCAAGCACCTGCCTGTCAGAGCGGAGCACCGGCATGTCAGACTGAAGCGCGTCTTTGAGTGACTGGTCTGAAGTGTAGCTCTTGAAAAGCGCAGTCACGTCGCGCTTAATCTGCGAAATTGACTTGCGGATTTCGCGCAATTCGGGCAAATCGCGCAAAACGCCGGTTTCATCAATTATGCGGAAAATTTTTGCGCTTGCCTCTGACAAATCTGGAATTGCGGCAGCTTTTTCAGCAAGCACGGTTAATTGCGCGGCGTTAGTTTCGTTCTGAAGCTGCGCCTTGAACTGAATTGCGCTTCTGCAAAAGCCGCCCAAAGAAGCAATCTGCTCAAGCTCAAGCACAGCGCCTTCAACGTTCAGCAGCTGAAAAAGCGGCGCACATTCGTTAAAGCCCGTCAGCTTCACCGGGTTCGGCGAAATCAGCGTCTTCATCCAGTCGGCGGTCAGCTTTTTGGCTGCGTCAATTTCAGCTTTGTCGCCAGAAGGCTCTTTTGATTCCACAAAAGCCTTGCCTTCTGCGCTTGATGCATTGCCTGCAATCAAGTTGCGTATTCTATAATATTCGAGAATCTCTAAAGTTTGCTTGTCCATCAATTAATCTTCCCAGCTTCCGGTGAGAATTTCTTCTTTTATGCGCTGCCAGCTTTCAAAGCGCTCTTCTGAAATCACGCCGGCGTGAACGGCTTCAAGCACACGGCAGCCAGCTTCGTGCGTGTGCGTGCAAGACATTCCGAAAGTGCAGGTGCCCACAATCGGGGCAATTTCGCGGAAATAAAGAATCACGTCGTTTGCGTCGATGCCGTCTAGCACAAAGCGGCGCACGCCCGGCGTGTCGATTATGTCTGCCGTAGCGCCGAAACGCCCTTCCATAAGCGATTCATTCAGCCGCAAATGATAAAGCATTCCGCGCGTTGTTGTGTGCGTGCCCCTTCCGTATTTTTCTGAAAGGCTGCCTGTTTTCAGCACAACCGAAGAATCAAGCACGTTGACGATGCTTGACTTACCCACGCCTGACTGCCCCGCAAAGACGCTGCGCTTGCCTTCAAGCATAGACGCAAGCTGGCTCATGCCTTCACCTGTCCGCGCCGAAACGCGCAGCACCGTGTAGCCGATTCTTTCCCATTCGGCAAGTCGGAAATCTATGTCAATGTCAAGCGGCAAATCGCATTTGTTGCAGATAATCACAGGTTCAATGCCGGCCGCTTCAGCCTGCACTATCATGCGGTCAACAAAGCGCGGCCTGAAAGGCGGCTCGTCGGGCGTTGTTACGCAGAAAATGTAATCGATGTTGGCGGCCAAAAGCTGTGGCGCACGGCCTTTCACGTTCCAGCGCACAAAGGCGTTCTTCCGCGGTTCAAGCGAGACAATCTGCCCTGCTTCGTCGTCCTTCTCGTCCGGCTCAACGTTGACAGAATCGCCGGGCGCAAGTGGATTGTAGAAACGCCCGTCAGATTTGAGTTTTTTGCCCTTTATTGTGCATTGTCTTGTAATGTTGTTCTAAAAAAAAAAAAAAAAAATATTGTTCGAGCCGCCGATTACAGTTCCCAGCATAAAAGACAGTGTAGCTTAAAACTGAATGTTTTGCAAATTATTAAAGGGAACGGAAAAACCCCTACTCAGAAGCGAGGTTTTTCCTTCCCCTTAAACCCCTTCCTTTT
>CADBUT010000343.1 GCA_902797925.1 uncultured Spirochaetaceae bacterium | reverse complement strand
AGACGGCTTTAGCTGCAAGCTTGAGCTTCATGCGACAGCTTTAAGTTTTCTTTCACCTTCCACGGCAGAGCATTGCAGCTTTTCAATATCAAGCTAGTTTCAGGTGTTTCTTGCACTCAGCAACAAGATAAAAAGAACCGCAGACAAACAGGATACCAGTTGTAGAAGCGGCTTTTTTAACAGCCATGTCTATAGCTTCAATATAGTTGTCGGTAAGCTCATACGGAACACTTCTGCTTTCGCATAAAGGCTCAAAAGCATTGCCAAGCCGGACTATATCGCTTGTCTTGTTGTCTCCAGGTTTTGTGAAAACAAAAGCTTCTGGTTTTACTTTCATATTCTCAAAAAAGAGCGGTGCAATATCCTCAACATGCTTATCATAAGCACAGGCAAACAAAATACATGGAGAATCATTAAAATAATTATTGTATGTATCAATTGAGAGATTGACGCTGTTTGGAGTATGTGCACCATCAAAAATTATAATTATATTGTCTGAATTATTATAACAATAGTTAACTATTTCAAACCTACCAGGTATTTTTACAACAGACAAGCCTTGTTCTATAGTTTCTTCTGAAATTTCAGGACAGGCAATTTTTACAGTCAAAGCGGCCAGAGCTGCATTATACGCCTGTACTTTTCCTGCAATTTGAAGACTTGTCTTTAGCGGTCTTGCGAAAACTTTTTCAGATTTTTTCGATGTTTTAAAATCGCCAAAATCTATAAACACATTTGTCTTTTGGTTTTCAAACGAGTACTCAATTTTTTTTACAGCTTCATTTACAAAATATAAAGGCGCATGTTTTTGACGTGCAATTTTTCTAAAAACTTTTTCAGCATCTTTTGTTTGTGCTGCAACACATACAGGCGTATTTTCTTTTATAATTCCGGCTTTTTCAAATGCGATTTTCGAGATTGTGTCGCCAAGATACTCAGTATGCTCAAGTTCAATTGGGGTAATTACACTGATTTCTGGTTGAAGAATATTGGTTGCATCAAGACGTCCGCCAAGCCCTGTCTCAAAAACACCAAAATTCACACCAGCTTTCTTAAACACAATAAAAGCAAACAGGGTAATAAGCTCAAACCAAGAAGCCTGCGGATAACCTGCAATTTCAAGTCTTTCGCTAATATCTTCGATAAATTGAACCAGTTCCCCCGCAGATTCTTCGTAAATCTGAATGTCAAAAAAATCTTTTACAGACTTAACCCTTTCTAAAAAGTTTATAATATGAGGAGATGTATACAAACCGTCAGAAAAACCATGTGCATTAAGAATAGAAGCACACATTGTTGAAACAGAGCCTTTGCCTTTCGAACCTGCCACATGAATTGTTTTATAAGCCTGCTGAGGATTATCCAGTTCATTTGCAAGCAGTGATATTGTCTTTAGAGAAAACTCGCCGGTTTTCTTTTGTTTTTCGTAATTTGCAGCCGATTCAAGCCAAGATTCAAAAGCAATCATTGAAATGTTCATAACAGCATTCTAGCATATTTACAGCGTTTTGTTGTATAATTCAGCCATGATTAATGAAAATATTCTTATGTCAGACCTGAACGGAGTCCATATTCATTTTGTAGGAATTAAGGGCACCGGAATGGCAGCTCTTGTAGAAATTGCACATGCACGCGGAGCTGTTATAACAGGAAGCGATGTACCCGAACAGTTTTACACCGACGAGATTTTAAAAAGACTAAACGTAAAGGTTTACACATCTTTTGATGCAAAAAACATAGACAATCAGGTTCAGTTTGTAATTTACTCAGCTGCATATAAAAGGGAAGAAAACCCCGAATTAATAGAAGCTGACAAAAGGCATATTCCGGTAATGCTTTATACCGAAGCGCTCGGCGCTGTTTCGGCTCTTGCATACAGCTGCGGAATCGCTGGCGTTCATGGAAAAACAACAACGACAGGACTTACCGGCACTTTATTGAAGCAGCTTAATCTGCCGGCGCAGGTTCTTGCAGGCAGCATTATAAGCTCTTTTGGCAATACATGCACACTGAATAACGGAAACGACTATTTCGTAGCCGAAACCTGCGAATACCAGCGTCATTTTATGTCGTTTCACCCTAAAAAGATAATTCTTACAAGTGTTGAAAGTGACCACGAAGATTTTTATCCGACATATGAATCTATAAGAGACGCATTTGTCGATTACATTCTTCTCTTGCCTGAAAGCGGTCAGCTTATTTATTGTGCCGACGACAAAGGCGCAGCAGAAGTTGCAGACATAATCTCAAGAAAGCGCAGCGACATAGAGCTGATTCCTTACGGAACTTCTGCAAAAGGCGACTATTCAATAAAAATCGGGCAGATTAAAGACGGTCACCAGTTTTTCAAAATCGGAGCATTTGACGGGGAATTAGCCCTTCGCATTCCTGGTGAGCACATGATAAGAAACGCCGCTGCTGCCTGTGCACTGTCAATTGAATTGTTCAAGAATTTTAGCAGCTGCAAAAACTTAGATGCCATCTCAAAAGCCAAGGTTTTCAAAAATCTGAAAGACGGACTTGAAGCTTTTACCGGCGCAAAGCGGCGCGGCGAAATTATCGCTGACATAAACGGTATTATCATAATGGACGATTATGCGCATCATCCGACAGCGATTGCCACAACATTAGAAGGTTTGAGAAAATTCTACCCGGACAGGCGGATTATTGTAGACTTTATGTCGCACACTTACACAAGAACCGCCGCACTCTTAGACAGATTTGCCGGAGCTTTCGGTGCTGCTGACGAAGTAATTCTGCACAAAATTTATCCGTCTGCACGCGAAAAATACGATGGAACTGTAACAGGAAGAATCTTATATGAGCGCACAAAACAAAATCATCCGAAAGTTTCATACTATGAGGAAATTCTTGACGCACTGCCTTACGTTTCCTCTATAGTAAAACCCGGTGACTTGTTTATTACAATGGGCGCAGGCGACAACTGGAAAATCGGAAAAGCATTAATCGAACAGCTGAAAAAAAGGAAATAAATATGAAAAGCATGACAGGCTACGCCTATGAAGAAATGAACAATGAAGACCTTTCATTGTCTGTTGAAATAAAATCATATAATGCGCGTTTTTTAGATCTGGCTGTAAACATGCCGTCTTTTTTAAGCCGGCTTGAAATGCCTGTGCGCGAGATGATTTCGGCTAAAATTGCACGCGGAAAAGTTGACGTCTACATCAAGATTAAAGAAAAAAATTCAAAGATTTCTGTTACGGCAGACACACAGGCAGCACTCGCATACGCATCTGAAATCAGCAAAGTCGCAGAAGCTTTGGGACGCAGCGAGCCTGTTCCGCTAAAACTGATAATCGAGCAGGAAGGCGTTCTCAACGTTCAGAAAGACTTTGACCCTGAATATTACTGGAATTTTATTAAGCCTTTGATGGAAAAAGCCTTAAACCAGTTTGTCGGCGACAGAGAACGCGAGGGCAACAATCTCTGCAAAGATATTCAGAAAATGGCGGACAAAATCGAGAGCTGCGTATCTGTTTTTGTTGAGTGGCAGTCGAAAATGGAAGAAATCTTCAAAGCGAATATTTTAAAGCGTTTTGAGGAAGTCTTAGGTGACAATGTTGACGAGCAGCGCGCAATGCAGGAAACAGCCGCGCTTCTAGTCAAGTACACAATCAACGAGGAGATTGTGCGGCTTAAAAGCCACATTTCGGCATTAAAAAAGGAAATTGAGGATAATCCAGCACCCGGCAGAAAGCTTGACTTTATCTGTCAGGAAATGAACCGCGAAATCAACACAATCGGCTCAAAAAACCAGATTTCTGAAGTCGGTGCGGCTGTAATTAAGGCAAAAGATGCGCTCGAAAACATAAGAGAACAAATCCGCAATATCGAATGAACTGAAAAGCAATATATTTGGAGGAAACAAAATGAGTTCATATAAAATACCGGCAGGCAAACAGCTTAGAATAGCAATTTCAGGCAAAAGCGGTTGCGGCAACACAACTGTATCAACGTTGCTGTCACAGAAACTCGGTGTGACACTTATAAATTTTACTTTCAGACAGCTTGCTGCTGAAAAAAACATGACGCTGCCGGAAATTCTTGCAGCAGCAAAGACAGATGATTCTTATGATAAAGAAGTGGACTCTAGACAGGTTGAACTTGCAAGAAAAGAATCTTGTGTTTTAGGCTCAAGGCTTGCAATTTGGATGCTGAAAGAAGCTGATTTCAAGATTTTTCTGCTTGCAGAGCCAGAAGTCCGCGCCGCACGTATTCAGAACAGAGAAGGCGGAGACCTTACAGAAATTATGGCTTTTACCCAAAAGCGCGATTCTGAAGATTCAGCCCGCTATCAAAAGCTTTATCAGATTGACAACACAAAATATGACTTCTGTGATTTAATAATCGATACGGCAAAATACAAGCCTGAGCAAATTGTTGATCTGATTCTTGACAAGCTTGTCGAAAAAAAACTTGTTGAAATTGAAAAATAGCTGTCATTTATACAAGAACTGTGCTATTATTGTATGCGACTATGCTGCAAACCTAACAATAAGCAGCTTAAAACTAGGAGATTCAAATGAAACAATTCGCTGGAAAAGCACTTTTTCTCAACCGTTCAGACATCAGTACAGATGAAATTATTCCGGCAAAATATTTAGAAGAGAATACAAAGCAGGCATTAAAATCTTATATTTTTGAAGACTTGCATATTGACGGTTTCAGCCCGAAATCAGACATAACCGGTAAACATGTAATTATTACACGTGAAAATTTCGGCTGCGGCTCAACAGGAGAGCAGGCTGCTCAGTCTCTTGCAGCAAACGAGTTTTATGCAGTTGTTTCTGTAAATTTAGCAAAAACTTTCAGAGAAAACATGTTTGCAGCAGGTCTGCTTCCAATTGAAATAAACAAAAAAGACATTGAAGATATGTTCCGTACTTTTTCAGAAAAAGACACCGATTCAATTATAACCATTAACGACGATAATACTGCAAAAGTAAAACTTATTTCCGGCTCGCTTTCCAAGAGTTACATCTTTAAGCTTGGCAGCCAAGAAAAGGAATTTATTGAGCAGAATAAGTGGC
Source organism: uncultured Spirochaetaceae bacterium (assembly GCA_902797925.1). Classification (GTDB taxonomy): domain Bacteria; phylum Spirochaetota; class Spirochaetia; order Treponematales; family Treponemataceae; genus UBA1240. The sequence goes on along the minus strand of CADBUT010000343.1, from coordinate 784 downwards.
TTGGTGCACAGAAATAATTTGCATTACCGGCAGTTTTTATAAGTGCTGCCGGTTTTTGCATTAAAAGAATAGATAACTATTGATTTTACAATTTTTTTTCCTTATAATTGGGTGATTGTAAAATCTATTTGATTTAATAAACTGTGTTTTAGGGGAAAATATGAAAAAAACAGTTTCTTTTGATAAAGCATTGATTCTTCTTTTGATTACGACAGCGCTTATCCTTACGAGCTGTGGCGGCGGAGGAGGTGGTGGCGGAAGCGGTAACGTTTCTGTATTTGGTTCTTCCGGCTGGGGTTATACAGATTTATTCAACAATCATACATGGGAATATACAAATGGGGCTTATAAGACAACAATAGCTTGCGATAACAGCAAATTGACTATTAAGAATTTCTTGAACGGTGTTGAACAATCAGGAACAGCTACAGCTCCATATGAATTAAAAGATGCAAAAGATATGGGAAAATCAGGTAAAATAAAATGTTCATGCATCAATAATGGTGCTGAAACAGAGTTCACCTTCAATAAGCTGATTTCGCCTGAAACAGTTACTTTTACTTTAAATGGTGCAAATATAACATTCACTAGACAATAACTTAGGAATTCGAAAATGAAAAAAATTTTTTATGTATTATTAATGATTATGATAGTATTCCTCTTGACCAGCTGTGGCGGCGGTGCTTCAAGTTCAGGTCCTGACGGTGGTGTAGCAGGTATCGGATTTTACGATTTCTTTAATGGACACACGTGGTCACGCACAGAAGGTTCAGGAAAAACTTCT
>CADBUT010000342.1 GCA_902797925.1 uncultured Spirochaetaceae bacterium | reverse complement strand
ATAAACGACGGAGACTTTATCACCGTAATCGGTTCTAACGGTGCCGGTAAATCAACTTTGTACAACATTATTTCAGGCAATATGCACCCTTCTCATGGAACAATTACGCTTGATTCAAAAGATATCACAAACGAGCCGGAATATAAGCGCGCAAAATACATGGGCCGCATCTTTCAGAATCCGCTTTTGGGCACAGCCGGCAAAATGTCGCTGCAGGACAACATGATGATTTGCAGCAACAAAGGCTGGAAAGGGCTTAAAATCAGTCTGAACAAGAAGAAGCAGGCTTTTTTCCGCGAAGAGCTTAAAAAGCTAAACATGGGACTCGAAGACCGCTTAAACGACAACGTTGACCAGTTTTCAGGCGGACAGCGACAGGCACTTACGCTACTTATGGCCGTTCTTTCAAAGCCGCAGATTCTGCTTTTAGACGAACACACCGCCGCGCTTGACCCGACGAACGCAGATATTGTAATGAAGCTGACAAAAGAGTTTGCAGACAATTATAATCTTACCGTAATGATGGTAACGCACAACATGCAGCAGGCTCTTGATTACGGCAACCGTCTTTTGATGATGGACGGCGGCGAGATAATTCTCGATATTAGCGGCAAAGAAAAAGAAAATCTTACAATGGAAGACTTGAACAGACGCTTTAGAGAAATCCGCAAGACTTCAATTGTGAGTGACAAGCTCATTTTGCATTAGACTAACCTACAACTTAAGCTTAACCGGCAAAATGCGCCGCTTTTCTTGCAAAAAAGCGGCAGTCCTATATTGGTACTTGCGGCGAAAGCGGTAGCCCTGCATTAAGCACTATTATGCGCAGGGCTTGACAAAAATCGTGTTTTTCCGCAAAATAGGCATACGCTGACGGTTATCCGAAAGGAGGTGATTACACATATGGCACGCATCGTAGTTGATGATTCAGAAAACCTCGAAAAAGCTATCAAACGCTTTAAGAGAATGGTTGAAAAAGAAGGCATTATCCGCGAATGGAAAAAACGCGAATATTACGAAAAACCTTCTACCATTCAGAACCGCAAGAATAAGACAATTCAGCGCAAACTGATGAAGAAGTCAAGAAAATCAAAGGATTCTAAAGGATCGTATTAATTGATACTTTCGGTTCATAAAAAAGCTTCAGGATTTTCCTTGAAGCTTTTTTTGTCTATATGCATTACAATTCTTTTCTCTAATTGTGTAGTTTTATCAACAGCTGAACAAGCAAACGTTTCTCAGACTGAAAATTCTTCTACAAATGAACCTGTAGTTTCTGTTACAGAAACTCAATTTAATTGGGAAGAATTAACTGAAGGTATTGAGCACTGCTCGTTCTTTGATGAAACAAGCCACAGCAGATGCAATGCCGTTAAGATTAACCTCGACACTCCGAATATAAATCTCATATCAAGCAAACCGGTTGAAGAAGTCACTGACGGCGGAACTTCGGTTTTTAAGGCTGAAACAACAAAAAAATTCGCACAGAGAAACGGTACGATTGTTGCTGTAAACGCAACGCCGTTCAACTACCCTTCTGGCCGCGCCTCAAAAAAAAGAACAATCGCCGGTGTCTATGCAATCAACAGCAAAATTTTAGCCCCAATAGCCGGGCGTTATGCCGCGCTCGTTTTCGCCGCCGACAATAAAGAAAAACTTACAGCGAGCATTTTGGACTCACAAAATGACTTTGAGCCAGACAGCACTACAAGATTTGCATTCGGCGGCTTCTGGACACTGCTAAAAGACGGCAGAATAATCATGTTCAAATCTCAGCAGAAAGAGCCTCGCACAGCGGCCGGTATTCTTGATAATGGGAAAACTTTAATTTTGCTTGCTATTGATAAATCTGGAGGTACCTCAAAAGGAGCAACCTTCAACGAAACTTCTTCTATTCTGCTGCGGCTTGGCGCAACCGAAGCGATAATGCTTGACGGCGGAAGCTCTTCATCGCTTGTAATAAACGGTAAACAGATTTCAAAGACTTTTCCGCACGTTGAAGTTGCATTAAGCTTCGGTTTCTTGTTCAAAGACTAAGCTCTTACCAGATGAACCGCAAAACCGGCGATTTCCTTATCAAGATAAATCACAGATAGTTTGTCTTTCTTGTATTTTGCAGTTTCTTCAACGCCTTTAAAGCCGAATTGTGCAAGATAAGCAAGCGCTCTTTCGATGTTCCAGCACTTAATGGCGATGTGGCCATTTTTGCCGCGGCCTTTAGATTTCATCACCTCAATGCAAGAAGCGTTGAAAATTGATGAATTGCCGTCTTTCAGTGGAAAACCGAACAGCGCAAAAAGCTTTGCAGCCTGCATTGCTTCTTCTGCATTTTCAGTATTTATACCGATATGGGCAAGCTCAAAACCATGAAGCGCAACAACAGCTTCTTTGCAGAGCCTTGAAATTTCCTGCCAGTTTTCAGCTTCAATCAAATCAGACTTGACCATCCAGCTGCCGCCAATGGCATGAACAACTCCGCATTTAGCATAATCGCTAAGGTTTTTCATGCTGATGCCGCCGGTCGGCATGAACTTAACTTGCGGGAACGGGCCTGAAAGAGCAGAAAGCATGGCAACGCCACCCGAAGCTTCTGCCGGGAAAAATTTGAGCACTTCAAGCCCTTTTGCAAGCCCTGCTTCTACGCCGCTCGGGTTGTTTATGCCCGGCACAACCGGCATATTGTTTTCAATGCACCAGTCAACCACATCAGGCGAAAAGCCCGGCGCAACGATGAACTTTGCACCAGCTTCTTTTGCGCGCTTTGCGTAATCTACATTGATTACTGTGCCTGCACCGACAAGCATTTCTGGAAATTTCTTCGTAATTGCTGAAATTGCATCAGCAGCTGCCGCTGTTCTGAAGGTAATTTCTGCACATGGAAGACCACCGTCTATAAGCGCCTGTGCAAGACCACAAGCGCGGCAAACATCATCGATTTTGACGACAGGAACAAGTCCGATGTCGCCAAGTTTTTTCAGTATTTCATTCATATATAAGAATTTACACCCTTTTGACATACTTGTCAATCAGTGTAATAGTATTTTACTGATTGACAAGTAGCCCAGATAGAGCTAAATTATTCATGGAGGATTTTCCATGGATAAAATTGTCACATTCGGCGAAATCATGCTAAGGCTTAAATCACCTGAACACGAACGCTTTTTTCAACAACCACTTTTAGAAGCTACTTTTGGCGGTGGAGAAGCCAACGTAGCAGTTTCTCTTTCAATTCTCGGCAAGCAGGGCGTTTTTGTAACCGCTTTGCCGGACACCCCGATTGGCGAAGGTGCTGTTTCTGCAGTACGCGCCCACGGAGTTGATGTATCTTTCATTAAGCGGACAAAAGGCCGCATGGGAATCTATTATCTTGAATCTGGCGCAAACCAGAGACCTTCAAATGTAGTTTACGACCGCGAATATACAAGCATTTCCATGGCAAAGCCAGGCGACTTTGACTGGAAGACAATCTTCAATGGTGCAAAATGGTTTCACATTACAGGCATTACACCAGCATTGACCGAATCTACAGCCGCACTTTCACTTGAAGCAGTAAAAGCGGCAAAAGCTGCCGGATGTACTGTATCAATTGATTTGAATTATCGCAAGAAGCTCTGGAACTACGGCAAGACTGCCGCAGAAGTGATGAGCGGTCTTTCTAAATACGCTGATGTAATAATCGCAAACGAAGAAGACATTCAAAAATCTTTGGGCATTTCTGCACCTGTTGACGTTACAAGCGGAAAACTTGACACAAATGCCTATAAAGCATTGGCAGAAATAGTTAAAGCCGCTTACCCGAATGTTTCAGTTGTCGCAATTACATTGAGAGAATCTCATTCGGCAGACTATAACGGCTGGAGCGCAGCCATTCACGGCAAGACAGGCTTTTATGTTTCTAGAAAATACGAAATAACAGACATTGTTGACCGTGTCGGCGGCGGAGACAGCTTCTCTGCTGGTTTGATTTTCGGTTTGCTTGAATACGGCGACGATGAAGAAAAAGCTGTTAATTTTGCAGCCGCCGCTTCTTGTCTCAAGCACTCAATTCCGGCGACTTCAATTTGACGACACGCAAAGAAGTTGAAGCTTTGTGCGCTGGCGACGGTTCTGGCCGCGTCCAGCGCTAAGCCATCTGTCACCCCGAACTTGATTTTTGT
>CADBUT010000341.1 GCA_902797925.1 uncultured Spirochaetaceae bacterium | reverse complement strand
GTAAACCAGAAGAAGCCGTCTTCGTCACGCCAAGCAGTATCGCCTGTAAAATAGTAGCCGTCACGGATAACCTCTTTTGTCTTAGCCTGATCACGGTAATATTCGATGAACAAGCCAGGGAATCTTCCGTTTTTGAGCGGGAACGCGATTTCGCCGACTTCACCGTCTTCGCAAGGTTCGTTTTCATCATTCAAAAGCACAACGTTATAATATGGTGCAGGCTTGCCGATTGAGCCTGGCTTTACCTTTTCGTTTCCGAAATTCAGCAAAGACAATGTAGTTTCAGTCTGACCGAAACCTTCGCGAAGCTCAAGGCCGGTCAAATCTTTCCAGCGGTTGAAAACTTCTTCGCTCAAAGGCTCACCTGCCGTAGAGCAATGCTCAAGACAAGACAAATCGAATGTGCTCAAATCTTCTTGAATCAAGAATCTGTAAATCGTTGGCGGCGCACAGAAAGACGTTATCTTGTGCGCTTCAATCTGCTTAATCAAGTCAATCGGCTTGAATTTTGCATGATAATCGTAGACGAAAACCGCACATTCGCAGATGAACTGACCGTAAAGCTTGCCCCAAACAGCCTTGCCCCAACCAGTGTCTGCCACAGTAAGGTGCAGACCGTCTTTCTTGACCTGCTGCCAGTATTTTGCAGTAACAATGTGGCCGAGCGGATAAGTCCAGTCGTGAGTTACAAGCTTCGGGTGGCTTGTCGTACCGCTTGTAAAATAAGCGAGCATAACGTCGTCGTTGCTGTTAATTGCAGCACGCTCTTCTTTTGTTGGTTCTTTTCTAGGCGCTGCATTTGCAGTTCCAGTTGAAAAATCAAGCCAGCCGTCAGGCAAAGCCCTTGCTTCGTGCAAAGTGCCGTCAGGGCTTGTATAATCTGTTCCGTTCGGCGTGTCAAAGCCGTGCGGGTTTACAGCAATTCTTATTTTGAGAGTCGGGCTTTCAGGCAAAGCGTCATCAACATGCTTGAGAATATCGCCGTCATGCACGGCAACAACAGCCTTGATTGAAGCCGCATTGTTGCGGTAGACGATATCGTCTTTTGTAAGCATGTGCGTAGCCGGAATTACGGCCGCACCGAGCTTGTGCAGTGCAAGGATTGAAATCCAGAATTCGTAGCGGCGCTGCAAAATAAGCATAACCATGTCGCCTTTAGAAATGCCTGAATCAGCAAAGAACTGCGCAGCCTTGTCCGTGCGCTGCTTTATGTCTGCATAACTGAACTCGTGAAAAAGCCCTTCATCGTTAGTCCAGACAAGTGCTCTTGCGCTGCCTTTTTTTGCGGCAAGCACATCCATTACGTCATAAGAAAAATTGAAATGCTCCGGGACGTTTATTTTATAGTTCTCAAAGAAATCTTTATAGTCTTTGAATTCTGTTCTTGGTAAAAATACTTCTTCCATTTTAGTTTCCTTACAGGTCAGTCTTGTATACGCGGCAGTTTATATGATGATTGCAAGGAACTTGGCATTCTTGCCGTTCAAAGCCTGCATTCCATGCGGCTTCGTTGCATCAAAATAAAGGCTGTCGCCCTCTTCCAGCTCCATTTCCTTGCCGTCAACAACAATCTTCATCTTGCCTTCGAGAACATAATTGAATTCATGCCCCGGGTGTGAATTGAAGTGAATCTCTTTAGTTTCTTCTGGAGTAATCGTAACAAGGAACGGATCGGCCTTGCGGTGAGAAAAACCGAAAGCCAAAGACTGATACTTGTAATCGCTGCGCCTATCAACAGAAAGCCCTTTGCCCTTCTTGGTCAAGAAATAGCTTTTCATGTGAGGTTCAGAACCAGAAATCAATACAGTCAAATCGATATTGTACCGCTTTGCCATGCACTGCAAAATGCCTACAGGAATGTCAACATTGCCAGATTCATAAAGATTGTACTGGTCAATCGAAATTCCGCAGACTTCAGCTGCTTCTTCAACTGAAACATCCATAACATCGCGCAGACCTTTTAAACGTTCTGCGACCGCTTTAATTTCTTCGTTCATAGTAACCTCTTTCTGTTTAAGCGAATTTTACGGCATAAGGTAGTTTGCCGCCGCGCAAGCGGCAAACTTGTCTTTTTTGAGACTGCCTTATTTATCCGCGCAGTTCCACCTGCAGGAATAGAACAGAACGGTTGCCTTTATGGCATTTCTAAAAGCACAAGCTTTCAGAAACAACTTACTCTAAGCCAAGCACTTCCTTGCGGTATTTTGTACCGATTTCGGTAAGCTTGAATTTCTGAATCTTGCCGCTGCCCGTCATCGGGAAAGTATCCATAAACATGATGAGCTGCGGCCATTTGAATTTGGAAATCTTTCCGCGGCAATATTCGATTACATCTTCTTCTTTGAGAGTCTTGCCTTCATGCAGAATGATGAAAGCGCCTGTAATCTCGCCGTATTTTTTGTCTTTTACGGCTGCAACCTGAATATCCTTAATTTCAGGCATCTGAATCAGGAATTCTTCGATTTCGCGCGGATAGATGTTCTCGCCGCCGCGGATAATCATATCTTTGATTCGGCCGGTAATCTTAAAGTTGCCGTTCTCGTCTTTTACGCCGAGGTCGCCTGAATGAAGGTAGCCGTTCTTGTCGATTGTCTCGGCAGTGGCTTCCGGCATCTTGTAATAGCCCTTCATGACGTTCCAGCCCTTGCAGCACATTTCGCCCTGCACCCCGACAGGACATTCTTTGCCTGTTTCAGGGTCTAAAACCTTTACGTCAATGCCTTCAAAAGCGTCGCCTACGGTTGTAGCCTTTACTTCAACGCTGTCGTCCCAGTGGCTCTGCGTCATTCCGGGGCTTGATTCAGTCAAGCCGTAGACTGACGTAATTTCAGGCATGTGCATTTTTTCGATTACAGTTTTCATAAGCTCAACAGGCACGCCTGAACCGGCCATAATGCCCGTTCTAAGCGAAGACATGTCGAACATGTTGAACATCGGGTGGTTAAGTTCCGCAATGAACATTGTAGGCACGCCGTAAAGCGAAGTGCACTTCTCTTTCTGAATTGAAGCAAGAGCCACAAGCGGGTCAAAGCTTTCAAGAAGAACGTGAGTTCCGCCATGTGTAAGCACAGCCATTACGCCTAAAACAATGCCGAAACAGTGGAAAAGCGGTACAAGTAGGCACAGACGGTCTTTCGCTGTGTAGCGCATACGCTCGCCGATGATATAGCCGTCGTTGATGATGTTGTGGCTTGTAAGCATAACGCCTTTCGGAAAGCCGGTTGTGCCCGATGTGTACTGCATGTTCACAACATCGTGGCAGTCTGCTTCTGCTTCAATCTTCCGCACTTCGTTGATGTCGACATGCTGGCCAAGCAACAGAAGCTCCGGCGTTGAATAAAGGCCGCGGTATTTTTCAGGCCCCATGAACACGACGTTCTTAAGATATGGGAACCTGGCAGATTTAAGGCAGCCGCGCTCATAAGTGTCAAGCTCAGGCACAAGCTCCTTAATCATCTGAACGTAGTTTGAATCTTTTACGCCGTCTGTAAGGCAGAGCGTCGAAAGGTCAGACTGCTTTACAAGATATTCAAGCTCGTGAAGCTTATAGCTTGTGTTTACAGTAACGGCAATTGCGTTGAGACGCGCACAGGCGAACATATATGTAAGCCAGTCAGGCACGTTTGTTGCCCAGATGCCCACTTTATCGCCCTTGCGAACGCCCAAAGCATAAAGGCCGCAGGCAAGGTCGTCAACGCGCTTGTTGAATTCGCCGTATGTAAAGCGCAAATCGCGGTCTGCATAAACCATGAATTCATGGTCCGGGTCTTCCGCAGTCTTTTGATGCAATAACTGGTTTAATGTAACTTCAAACATTTTCATTTCAATTTTCCTAGTTGAAGCTGCCGGACGCGCATTGAAACGCAAATTCCGGCAAGCAGCAGATTTTACGCCGGTGTATAAACTACAGCCAGAATCTTGGCCGGCTGTTCACCTTTTGAATGAAGGTGATGTGCAACGATTGAATCGTAGTAAATGCTGTCACCGGCAGCAAGTTCATATTTGTCCTTGCCATAAATGACTTCGATATTTCCGTTAAGAACGTAGATGAATTCCTCGCCTTCGTGTGTTGAAAGCTTGACGTCTTCGCTTGACGGCGGAAAAACATCAATAATGAAAGGATCCATGTGACGGTCTGCTTTGTTCTGTGCCAATGTGTAAAAGTCCAAATCTGAAGATTTGGCGTTGTTTCTTTCTGAAAAGCGCGTAACGTTGTTAGCGTCTTTTTTTGCACCGCTGCGCACAAGTACAGGGCCTAAGTCCTGCTGGTCATCCATAAAAGTGCCGAGCCTTACGCCTAGCACGCGCGCAATTTTGATTAGTGGGGTTAGTCCTGGAATTAGCTCGCCTTTTTCGATGCTTTCAATGCTGCTAACTGATAAATTTGTTCTTTCGCTCACATCTTCGATGCTGAGCTTGCGGCTTTCACGGACGAGCTTAACTTTTTCGCCGATTCTGTTTTTCTCAGACATAAATACCCCTTTTTTTGTCTTTCGCAATATAAAATTGTTTTCAGGCTGCCGCAACCTAAGCGCAGCAGCCCGAAATTATTAACTGTAATTTTCAGCCTTCGTTATTTGATTTCGTAATCAGTGTTGAAAGCTGTTTCAATCGTGGCAATGTTTACCGGATTGAACTTCTTGTTGCGGGCAGAAATTGCTTCGTCAAGCGCATATTCAAATGGCTTAACGCCGCTGATCATTCCCGGAACAGCCTTTGCAAGACAGCCGAGCACAACCATATTTGCACCGCGCGCGTTGTTGCATTTTTCAGCAATTTCGTTTGCTGGCAATGCAATGCTTCTGATGTCTGTTCTTGACGGTTTTGAATCAATCAAAGAAGAATTGTAAATCAAAAGACCGCCGGCCTTGAGCATCGGCTCAAACTTTGTCATTGAAGGTTTGTTCAATGCAACAACTACATCAGGCTTTTCAATTACAGGCGAAGCAACCTCTTCATCAGAAACGATGACAGAGCAGTTTGCAGTGCCGCCGCGCATTTCTGCACCATAAGACGGAATGTGCGAAACATATTTGTCCTCGCTCATTCCTGCAAGTGCCAAAATTTTTCCAGCAAGGATAACACCCTGACCGCCGAATCCGGCAAAAATAATTTCTGTAGTCATTCTTGTTCTCCTTACTTGTTTACTACGCCGGCTTTCGGCTGTGCGGCTTCAGGAATAACTCCGCCAGGAATATCGCGGAGCACGCCGAGCGGATAATACGGTTCCATTGCGTCTCTAACCCAGTCAGCGGCAATTGTCGGGTCAACGCCCCAGTTTGTCGGGCACATTGAAAGAATTTCTACAAACGAGTAGCCCTTGCCTTCACGCTGATATGTCAAAGCCTTTTTGATTGCGGCTTTTGTCTGGTTGATGTGCTTAACATCGTAGACTGCGCAGCGTTCAATGTATTTTGGCTCAACGAGCGTGTTCAAAAGCTCTGCCGCGCGGATCGGGTAGCCTACTTCATCAGCATTGCGGCCGAACGGTGTAGTCTTTGTAACCTGACCAACCAAAGAAGTTGGTGCCATCTGACCGCCTGTCATGCCGTAAATCGCGTTGTTGATAAAGATTACACTGATGTTCTCGCCGCGGTTTGCAGCATGAACTGTTTCGCCGGTGCCGATTGCGAGAAGGTCGCCGTCGCCCTGATAGCAGATGACAGTCTTATCTTTATGAACACGCTTCATACCTGTTGAAACAGCCGGTGCGCGGCCGTGCGCAGCTTCGACAGAATCAACATCAAGATAATTATACGCAAAAACAGCG
>CADBUT010000340.1 GCA_902797925.1 uncultured Spirochaetaceae bacterium | reverse complement strand
GCCAGCCCGATTTTACTAACAACCCTGCTGACAGAGTAAGGCCGCTTTCGGCAGAGGGCAGTAAAGATTCTTTTGCCGTGATGGAATTCCTCAAAGACAAAAAGATTGACGACTTTTATTCAAGCCCTTACAAGCGCAGCTATGACACAGTGATTCATGCTGCCGAATATTACGGCAAGCAGATAACGACAGACGAACGCCTCCGCGAACGCAAGGTTGGTGAAAACGGCAACAGCGGCGGCAAAGATTTCGAGATTTTCAGAAAAAGATGGAGCGACTTCAATTTTGCGGAAGAGGGCGGCGAATCGCTTGGCTCTGTGCAGAAACGGAACATCGAGGCTGTTTTTGACATTCTTGAAAAAAGCAAAGACAAAACCGTCGCAGTCGGAACGCACGGCACAGCCTTGAGCAGCATTCTCAATTATTTTGACCCGTCTTTCGGCGCAGACGACTTTTTGCGCATAATCAATTTTATGCCGTACATTATCCGGCTCGATTTTGACGGCAAAAAGCTTGTCTCAAAAACCGAAGAAATGTATATCGAAAAGAAATTCAATGACTGATGAAAAGATTACCGTTTTTCGCCTGGCTTTTTTGCGCCTTGCTTAGCCTTTTGCTTCTTGCATCGTGCGCCAAAAAGACTGAAAATCAAAATGCTTCGGCAGATTCCTCTGAAGAGCTTTTAGAAGTTGCTGAACATGCTGAATCTGAAAGGCTCGCAAGCTTGTTTGTTAATGCGCCGGGCGGTGTTGAGCTTAAAAGTGCGCCCTCTGAACAAGCCGCCGCCGTATGCACGCTTAAAGACAAGCAGCCTGTTACTGTTCTGGTGCAGGCTAAAGCAGCCGAAGCACAAGCTGTTGCGGCCGAAGTTGATTCAGCTGAAACTTGGCTCAATATAAAGACCGAATCTGGCGAAACAGGCTTTGTCTTGAGCCGCTTCATCGAAGATTCGCTTGAAATGATAGACTTAATCCGCCGCGTTGAAGGCTCTTATAACGAAAGCGGCACAGATTCAGACCAGAAAATCACGATAAAGTACATCGGCAACCAAAAGTTTGAAGTTGACGCCAACTGGCGCATGTTCCAGTCAAAGAACCTTTTGACCGCAGAAGAAATCGAAAAATCAGATTTTCTCTGCCGCTCGGGCAGCCGCGAAGGTGTGCAGGTTGATTACAAGCTTCATTTTGACGGCAGCGGGCTTCAATATGACTTCATCGGCCAATACTGGGATTTAGACAAAGACGACAACCCGACCAACCGCCGCGAATCAAGAATAAGCACTAAGCTGAAAAGGATTGAATAGTTCATTCCCGCAGACATTCTTAGTTTATGTACATATGCTATCGGGCTGCGGCGCATATGTACATCATCTTTCAAGTTTTGCGCTCTGCGCAAAACTTGAAGCGGTGCGCCAGATTAAGCCCATTCCGTAGATTAAGCTTATGCGCGACCGAACCGCGCGATATCGCGCTACACTGTGTTTGTTGTAGGGAAACTATAAATACGTCGCTCACGCGACACTCAACAAACAAGTGTTTTTCTTTTCGCAGCAGCTTAATCTACGGATAGAGTTCAATCGGCGAAAAGCGCCGCTTTTGCGGAGCAAAACCGGCAGCTTGTGCACATCACCGCGCCCTCCGCCGTTGTACACTATCATCAAAAATGCATCGTTGTGCATACGTTACAAGTTTCCTGAAAGGAAACTTGGTCGTTTTGTTCTTTTCGCATTAGAGCGTTCTACAACAAAGAATTAATCTGCGAAAAGCAATGTAAAACGCGCTTGTCAGATTCAGTTTGCACGTTTATACTTTTCCTTAATCAAGTGCTTGGCTAACGCTGCTAATGTTTGTGGCAAGCCGCTTCAAAGGAGAATCGGATGAGAAAAATCATATTCGCTGTGTTTTCGGTGCTTTTGCTTTTTGTATCTTGTGAGATTTTTTGCGAGACTTTAAATAAAAAAGAGAAATCTGATTCAAAACTTTTTAAATCAATAAAAAAGACACAAACCAATTCAGGTTCAAAGAAACTTTCTTTAACTCCAAAGTATAAAAGAGAAGATATTGATACTGAAATCTGGGATTTATCCGTTTTGGACACTGCACGTGATGTAGATTACATGGACGAAATTGAGAAAGACGTTGTACTTGAAATGAACATGGCGCGTACAAATCCTAAGAAATATGCTGAGCTTTATATAGAGCCACGAACAAAGAAATTCAATGGAAAAATCTACGGCGGAAACCTTCAGACATTTGAAGGTGTTGCTGTCGTAAATGAATGCATAAAATTCATGAATTCTCAGAAACCGCTTCAGACCCTTGCGCCCTCAAAGGGGTTGACCCGGGCGGCAAAAGACCACGCTGAAACTCAAAGCTTAACTGGTGAAACCGGGCATGACAGCACAGACGGCGCAGACCCTTTCACAAGAATGAAACGCTATGGCTCTTATCGAACAGCCGGTGAAAATATCTCTTATGGTTCAAAAACTGCCAGAGAAATTGTCGTAACTCTCTTAATCGATGACGGCGTAAAAAACCGCGGACACCGGAAAAACATAATGAGCAAAGATTTTAAGACAACCGGCATCGGCTTTGCCGCCCAGCACAAAAAGTACGGCTGCGAATGTGTACTTGACTATGCAGATGACTTCATTGAAAAGGAATAGACTAATTTACGGAAAATCGTGTATAATAACTTTAAGTTAGTTAGCCAGAAAAGTTGCCTAACTAACTTAACAATTTATTATTTGAACATCTGTCAGGAGAAGTAATATAAGCAAAATAGATAAATAAAGGCACTG
>CADBUT010000339.1 GCA_902797925.1 uncultured Spirochaetaceae bacterium | reverse complement strand
CCTAATGTTTCCCTGTCTTCGGCGATTAATTCTCCCCATGGAATACGGGCTTTGCGTCTGCCCTGCTGTTTCAATTCTTCAGCGTGCTCTTCAAGCCAGTCATATTTGTATAATCTAAGTCTGAAAGCATTGTTGTAGCTCAAAAGAATGCCTGCAAATCCCGGAATAAGTGTTGCAGTAAAATATGTAATTACACCTAAAATCAGTGTGTAAATCAACATGAAAATAGAAAAGCCGATGTTGTCAAAGAAAATTATAAAGCATTTCTTGAGCGTTTTTTTGAATTTGTTGCCAAGCTGAGCCTGAATCGGCAAAAACCATTGAAGAGCAAGCACTGTTGAAAAAACTACCCAAAACATTACAGATGCAAGAAAAAGCCCCAGCAAATTGTCCATGTGATAATAGAATGGAATACATTTGACTGCTATCAGTGCAATTACTACTAATAAAGCGGTAAAAAGAAGCGCATCTTTCCATACATTTGGAATTTCAAAAAATGTTTCTTTTATTGAAACAAATTTGAAGTCAGCGTATTTAGCTGTAGTCTGGTTTATGGCAAAAATCGAGATTATAAACAGCAGCAGAAAAACTATTGCAATTGCTAGCCCTATAATTGAAGAAAGTTTTGAATAAAAGAAAAATCCGCCGAAAAGAAAAGCCAGTAAAATGCAGTTATAGACTATAATTGATAAAAGATTATCCCAGCCGTCACAAAAATTTTTTTTCAAAAGGAACAAAATCATATTAAAAGTTTTAAATGATTCTTAAAATATAGTCAACATTGCATAGCCTGCACTTAAGCGGGTTTCCGGACATGTCTAATGATTAGAAAGTGATGTTACTTTATTAAAATTATTTGCAATAAGTGTAGAGTAAGAATAAGAAGTATGATATAATACTATCATGAATAACGGACATCTTTCTGGAATATTATCATTAATTTCAAAAATTCATGCAGAAACAGTAACTTATCTGAATGCAGAGCTGGCAAATAGTGGTCTGCCAGATTTTTCAACATCTCATGGAAATATTTTGTACAGACTTTCTCAGGCTGATTCACTTTCCATGTCTGAATTGGCAAAAATGATTCACCGCGATAAGTCAACTGCAACAGTTCTTGTAAACAAGCTTGAACGTCTGGGCTTTGTAAAGCGCACCCGCTGCAAAGAAGACTACCGGAAAATTCTGCTGGTTCTTACCGAAAAGGGTACTGAATATAACAAGACAACAGCAGACATTTCAAAGAGATTGATTGACCGCTGTTATCAGGGTTTTTCAAACGAAGATAAAGAAACAGCCTATAAGCTTTTAACCAGAATTGCAGATAATTTTTCAGATTCCGAATCTGAGGAATAAACTAAAGTCTTATAAATAATTGAGAAGCACAGCTTGGAGCGGCTGTGCTTTTTTTTGTTTAAAAATGTCATTATCGGATACTGCAATGGTACGCCTTCTGTTTATAGTTTTGATATTGACTATATTTTTATTTCAAATTAAAATTGTGCAAATTAAAAAAAGTACACATACGCTATATTCAAATTACAGGAGTTTTCCAATTGAAAACATTTATTACTAGAAAATTAATTTCGTTCAGTCTGCTGCTGGTTTTGGTTTTGAGCAGCTTTGCTGTTTCAGGCTGTTCAAAAAAAGCTGCAAAAGAAGTTTCAATTGCTGTTTTTGTTCCAGGCGTAATTGCCGGAAGCCCGACTTATGAAATGCTCGCCGCAGGTTCGGTTGAAGCTGTTGAGGAATACAACAAAAGAACAAATCAGAATGTTAAAATTGATGTAATTGAAGCCGGAACAAATCAGGCTGAATGGAGCTCAAAATTGACTGCTGTAACTGCCGGCCATAAATACAGCCTTATAGTTTCTTCAAATTCATCGCTGCCGGCAATTATTGAGCCTTTAACTGAGCAGTTTCCGGAACAGAAATATCTGGTTTTAGACGCATATCTTGAGAACAACCGCAATGTTGCGACTGTGAACTATAATCAGAGAGAGCAGGGCTATTTGACAGGCTATGCAGCCGGTCTTGCCACAACTGCGGATCCTTCTGTTTTTCCTTATGCGAACTCTGCAAAAAAAATTGCGCTTGTTGCTGCTCAGGAATATCCTGTGATGAATGAGATAATTCTTCCTGCTTTTGAGGAAGGTGCAAAAGCAGCGGACTCTGGTGTTTCAGTAGAATTCAGAATTGTAGGCAACTGGTATGATGCTTCAAAAAGTGCAGATATTGCACGCTCATTATATGAAGAAGGCGTAGATGTAATCCTGCCGATTTCGGGCGGTGCAAATCAGGGCGTAATTTCTGCCGCTCAGTCTTTGAATTTCTATGTTACATGGTTTGACAATAACGGCTATGACAAAGCCCCTGGCCTGGTTATCTCAAGCATGGCTCTTGAACAGAAAAAGCTTGCCAAAGAGATGGTTTCAGCTTATCTGGAAGACAAACTCGAATTCGGTAATGCGAAAACTGTGGGCATAAAAGACGGCTACATCACTTTTGTAAAAGACGATCCTGTATACCGCCAGAATATCCCTGCAGCATTTATAGATCAGCTTTCAGCTGTTGAAGCAGACATAAAAGCCGGTAAACTTAAGCTCCCTGCCGCAAACAAGTAGTTCAGAATTCAGCGTAAAAGACATTAGAATGCGATTTTGCCTGGCGGAAATCTATTCGCCAGGTTTGCGCTTAAGAGTAATCCAAAGGCGGAACGTGTCCGCAATTCACTGTAGAAGTAACCTCAGGATTGTTTATGCATGAAAAAACTGCTACTATTGCTACTGTATGAATTTGCATGAACTTAGCTGCACGGACATTTGTATGCACTTTACTCATAAAAAGGCACTTGACGGTGCAACTGTGCTTTTTAAGACAGGCTCAATTCATGCCCTGCTCGGCGAAAACGGTGCGGGAAAATCAACTTTGGCGCACATTATTTCAGGTCTTTTAAAGCCGACTTCAGGTTCAATAACTTATGACGGAGAGCCGCTTTATGGCAGCAACAGTGCGAAACCCAGAATCTTTATGGTTCACCAGAATCCAAAGCTTGCCGAAGATTTTTCAGTCTGGCAGAATGCGCTGCTTGCCGCACAAAAAAGCACGCTAAAGCCTTATAATAAAAAAGCTTTTACCGCACAGCTTGAGCAAATCTGTGCAAGCTGGAATTTTCAGCTTAATCTGAATAAAAAGATTAATTCACTGAATGATTCTGAGCGCTTTTATGCCGCACTGCTTTGCAGACTTGCCGGTAAGCCTGATTTTCTGATTTTAGATGAGCCTACCGCAGTTCTTGATTCCGTTCAGCGCGCCACATTCTTTGCTTCACTTAAAAAGGCAAGAGCTGAAAATCTCGGCGTAATCTATATAAGCCACAATCTTGAAGAAACCATAAAACTGTGCGATACGATAAGCGTTTTGCGTAAAGGCATCTGTAAAGTGACGCTTGATAATTCGAACTATAGAACTTCTGAAAGCGATATATTGCACATCATGTTTGAAGATGATGCAGCTCTTAAAAAGCCGTCGTATCCGGCTCAATCTGTTCCGGCTGGTCAAGCTGCTCAATCAGAGACTTCTTCCGTTCAAACTGAAAGACAGATAGTGCTTGCTGTAAAAGACTTAACAGCATCTGCCGGAAACAGAAAAAATTTGAGCGGTATTTCTTTTGAATGCAGACAGGGCGAAATAACCGTTGTAAAAGGCGAAAAAAACGGCGGAATAGCGCTTTTAGAGAATATCCTTACTGGAATAAATCCGCCGGAATATAGCGGCTCAATTGAACTGTTCGGCGAAAAAGTAAAGAAAATCACGCCTGCCTTATTAAGGAAAAACGGTGCAGGCATAGTTTCTTCAAAAAAATATTTGGTCAGTTCTAATCCGAATCTGACAGTAAAAGAGCTTCTGATGCCTTTTTTAACAGGTGAAGGTTTCACTCATTGCAAAAAAGATGCAGAAGCTGTTCAATCTATAATAGCAGCTGAAAAAATCGATATTTCAGCAAATGAGCCTGTTTCTAATCTCTCTGGAGGAATGCTGCAGCGGCTGATTCTGGCGCGTGAGCTTGAGCCGGAACCTGAACTGCTGATTTTGGCTGACCCGCTGTACGGTCTTGATTATAAGACCGTACGCTATTTAGAAGACAGGCTGACGGCGGCGGCTTCTGCCGGTACAGCTGTTGTTGTGCTTATGGCAGATGCTGATGACGGTTTTTCTAAATGGAATTGTCTGTATGAGATAAAAGAAGGGCAGATTCATAAAAGGAATGATTTATGAAAATAAAAAAGCTTGAGCTTGAAAAGATTTGGACAGTTCTAAGAATACCGCTTTTTTCATTTTTGGCCGCAGTTGCCGTTGTTTTAGTTTTGCTGCTGCTGAATTCAGACAGGCCTTTCGAGTCTTTATGTTCATTTTTTGCAGTACCTTTTTCAGCTTCTTATTATTTTGGCACATGGTTGAATTCCGCCGCTTTGCTGAGTTTTGCCGCTGTAGGAATGTGCGTTTCGTTTAGGTGCAGCTGCTTTAATCTTGGCGGCGAAGGACAGATATATCTTGGCGGCTTTATAGCTGCAATAATGCTGAACGCCTTCAGCGGCGCACAGCCTTTTGTGGCTTTAACGGCAACGTTTTTGGTAACAGTTCTTGTAAGCTGTGCAATCGGTCTGCTTTCCGGCCTGCTTAAGATTTATAGGAACATAAATGAGCTTTTGTCTTCGTTTTTGATTTCTAGTGCAATTCTTCCGCTTGTAGATTATGCGGTAAGCGGTCCTTTGCGCGATTCAAAAGGAATGCTTCTTGCTACACCTTTTATAGACAAAACTTTCCGCTTAAAAAGCATACTGAAGCCTTCGGCATTAAATGTCTCATTTTTTGTTGTGATTCTGATTTCTGTTTTAACCGGTCTGTTTTTATTTTTCACCAGAAAAGGATACCAGCTCCGCTGTACAGGCAAAGCCCCGGAATTTTCTGAATATTGCGGTTTCAGCACAAAAAAGCTGTATGTTTCTTCTATGTGCTTTTCTTCGGTTATGCACGGCTTGTCCGGTTTTTTTGCTGTTATCGGAACATATTATACCTGCCACGAAGGTTTTTCCGCAGGAATGGGTTGGAATGCGCTTTCAATCGCGCTTATAGCAAAGAACAATCCGTTTTTTGTGCTGCCGTCTGCATTGCTGCTTGCCTACATTATAACAGCAACGGACTGTGCCGTTTTAGAGAACAGCATGAGCCTTAACAGCACGTTTTTGGTTCAAGGTGTAGTTCTAATCGTTGTTTCGGCACAATTCATTATAGAGCAGAAAAAAGAGCGGAGTAGGGAGAGAAACTGAATGATTTTAGATATTCTTGTAATAGCTTCACCGTTCCTGCTTGTTGCATTAGGCGCACTTGTTTCTGAATATGCAGGTGTTATGGCGATTTTTCTTGAAGGCTGTATAAATCTTGGCGCTTTTTTCTGCTTTGCTTTTTCTGCTTTGTCCGGCAGTGTTTCCGCCGGCATTTTAGGCTCATGCTTTGTCTGCATGCTCTATGTTTTTGCTGCGTGGCTGTTCGTGCAGAAAACAAAAGCTGATATTTATCTTGTCGGGGCAGGACTTAATATTCTGTCAGCCGGAATTATTCCGCTGTTCTCAAAATTTTGGTTCGGTACAAGCGGCGTTGTTGCTTCAGCAATAATTGCGCCGTCTGCTTTTTTTGTGCGCGGTGGTTCAACGCTGATGTGTTTTGCTGTGGCTTTGTGCTTTATCTTAGTAATATTAAAGACGCCTTGGGGACTTGCTGTCCGTGTCTGCGGTACGCAAAAAGAGGTCGTGCACGCCGCCGGTGTAAAAGCAGAATCATTGCAGTGCCAGTCCTGGATTGTGGCATCTGCTTTTGCCGGATTAGCCGGAAGCATTCTTGCAGTCCGCTTACAGTCGTTTGTGCCTAATATCAGTTCCGGTAAAGGCTGGATAGCCCTGGCGGTTGTCTTTTTGGGACGCAGGAATCCTTTTGGTGTGGTTTTAGCTACACTGCTTTTTGCCGCGGCAGAATATGCTGCAAACAGACTGCAGGGGCTTAATTTGATAAAGCCGTCTGTGCTGCTTGCAATGCCTTATATTGTAGCTTTGCTGCTGTTTATAATTGTTCCTTCCAAGAAACGCTGACAGATGCGGTTAAGCAGGCTGATTATTCATTGCTGTCACAGTCTTTAAAGAGCGTGTCAAAGTCATCAAGCGGAAGAATAATCGAATCATCATCACTCTGCTGGAAGAAGCCTGTCGATTCAGCCGGTTCTGCTGAAGCCTGTGTGCCTGCCGCCGGTGCGGTTGCAGCAGCGGCTGACAAAAGACCATGCTTTTTGGTTGTTTCTGTTTCAGCAGGTTTTTCTTCAGCGGGTGCGTTTTCAACTTTCTGAACCGGCTTTTCTGTATCAGTCTGTGCTGTTACATTTACAGCAGGTGATTCTGTTTCAGATTCAGCCGGCTGCTGTACAATTTCTCCGGTCTTTTCTTCTATAGCTTCATTTAAGCCGGAAGGAACTTCCTGTGGAATTTCAGT
>CADBUT010000338.1 GCA_902797925.1 uncultured Spirochaetaceae bacterium | reverse complement strand
TGCCTACGCCGCCTTTGCCGCTTACAATGCCGATTACCTTTTTTATACTCGATTCCTTGTGCGGTTTTTCATGAAAATCTGTCTGTTTTGCTGTTCTGTCGTTGCAGTTTGAGCTGCAAGAAGAGCAGTCGTGGCTGCATGATTCGCTCATTTATTTGCTCCTATTCTTCCGTCTGTAATTTTATTTATATAGATATAATCTAATCTTTTTGCAAATAGCTTTCAAGCCATGCCACGCATTTTCAAATTCATGGTTGCAGAAAAATAATTTTTTTGATAAATTAATTAAAAGTTAGTTATATTTAAAAATCTGAAAATGTTATGAATTTTAAAAAGTCAGACGAGTTTACCGATTTTTCGGTATTACGGAGGTGTTTGTGAAAAACAATTCGTCTGTGCTAAAAAGTCCGTTTCTAATTCTCATCCTGTCGGTGTCATTGCTTATGATTTCCTGTGAAACCGTAGAAAATTCCAGTAAAGCCGGAAAAAATGAAAAAAAAACGTCTGATTCATTTGCTGCAAAAGAATCAGACAATGCTGAAAGAATCCTGTCTGAGAACGAATTTACTGTAACTCTTGCAGAAAATCCGACAACCGGTTTCAGCTGGGAGTATGAAATTCAGGATGAATCTGCTGTAAAGCTTGCCGATGATTTTTATGTTCCATCAAATACTGACAAAAGAATTGTCGGTTCAGGCGGAATGCACAGCTTTACTTTTGCCTGTCTTAAAGACTGCGAAACATCGGTTTTAATGACTTACAGACGTCCATGGAAGGGCGGTGAAACTGCGGAAAAACGCTTGGTAAGAATTAAGTACAAAAAAGACGATAATCTCTCTTGGGAGCTTGAAAAGATCCAAAGTGAGTAGCAGAAATGTTTCTATAGAAAAAGTAGACATATTTTGGAGATTTTGATAAAATAATATACATACAGAAATTTTTGAAGTTTTTGTATTAAGGTGAATATCGTCAGTCGGATTATCAAGACTGGTAGCAGTTTCGAAAGATTCTGCAGAATGGTTTTAGCAGGGTTGTAAGAAAAAAAATCTCTATTTCTTCAATATTTCTGCTTGACTTATGTCATTTAACTGGTAGAATATAATTTATGAGTGATTATCTTGATGTGAATAATGAAGAGTTATTGAAAGACTTCTTCGCCGAGGCTGACCAGCAGGTTGAAACCCTCGAAAGCAATATTCTCGTAATTGAAAATGATCCCACTAATCATGAAGCAATCGATGAAATCTTCCGCGCAGCTCATACATTGAAGGGTGGTTCTGCCACTGTTGAAATGAATGAGCTTTCAAGCTTTACACATGTTGTAGAAGATTTGCTCGATGAAATCCGCTCTGATAAGGTTCAGATTACAGAGCCTGTTGTTGACATACTTCTTTCTTCAATTGATATAATTAAGACAATGCTCGAAGAGCGCTCAAACGGTTCTGTATATCAGGAAGATGTACAGCCTACAATTGACACTCTGCGCTCGTTTATACCGGCTGACAGCGGTAATAAGAAAACTAAGAAAAAGTCTGGCAGTGGTCTTATGGCAGCAGCTGCACCTCAGCCTGCAAAACCTGCTTCTGCACCTGCCGCAAAACCTGAAGGTTTGCCGACTTTAAGTGAATATGAACTTCTTGAAATGAAAGAAGCCTGCACCGGAGGAAATAAACTCTGGTGTATTTCTGTCGTATTTGATGAATCAAATCCGATGAATTCTGTCGGTGGTATTCAGGTTTTTGCCGTTTTGAAAAATCACGGAAGCATCCTGCGTACAATCCCTGATTTTGATGAGCTTTATGAAGATGAATTCCATCAGAATGTATATTATTACCTTGCAACTAAAGAAACCGGTGCACAGCTTGTAGAGGCTTCTACTTTAACTGATGTTACTCTTTCTTCTAATGCTATTGCGCTGGATGGAAGCGAAGTTGTTAAGTCTGCTCCTGTTGCAGCTGCTGCACCGTCTGCATCTGCACCGGAACAGAAAGAAGAGTCTGCTGCATCAGAAGCTGCTGACAAAACAGCAGCACCTGCACAGAAAACCGCTGCTGCTAAAAAGCCTGCCGCCGGTGCTACAGGTCATTCTTCATCAGGCAGCGTTCTCCGCGTAGATCCTAAGCGTATTGACTATTTGATGAACCTCGTCAGTGAGACTGTTATTACTAAAGCTGCATTCAACCAGGCGGCATTGCTCATCGGTGACTTGCAGAATCAGCTTCAGACTATCGAGGGCGATTATAAAGAAAAAATCCGCCGCCTGCTTGATCAGGTGCCGAAAATGGTTGATTCAGTTCAGAACGGCACAACTGTTAAAGAGGTTAAGGCTCAGATTAACGAGAACTTCGGCGACTTGTTCTCTATGTTTGACGGCTTTGATGCCGCATTCAAGACAACAGCAAGCAAGTTCCGCTCTTCAACACAGAATCTCGGCCGTGTAGCTGGTGAACTGCAGGAAGGCGTAATGAAAATCCGAATGGTTCAGATTAACCAGATTTTCTCACGCTTCCCGAGAGTTGTAAGAGACCTTTCAAGAGAGCTTAACAAAAAGATTAACCTTGTAATTGAAGGTGAAGAGACTGAACTTGATAAGGCAGTCGTTGAAGACTTGCTCGATCCAATCATGCACTGTGTAAGAAACTCGCTTGACCACGGCATTGAGCACCCTGAAGACCGTCTTGAAGCCGGTAAGCCGGAAGAGGGCACTGTAACTCTTAAGGCAAGCAACGAAGGCAACATGATTGTTATTGAAATCATTGATGACGGTGCCGGTATTGACGTTGAGAAAGTCCGCAAGAAGGCTATCGAGCGCGGTTTGATTCACCCGAACAAGATTATTTCAGACCACGATGCATATCAGCTCATTTTTGAGCCGGGCTTCTCTACAGCCGACAAGATTACGAATGTTTCTGGCCGTGGTGTAGGTCTTGATGTTGTAAAGACTTCTATAGAAAAGCTGAATGGCACGGTTGTTGTAACTTCAGAAAAGGGATTAGGTACAAAATTCTGCATCCGCCTGCCTTTGACGATGGCTATTATTCAGGGTCTTTTGGTCCGTGTTGCTACAGAAGTTTATTCTATTCCGATCGCTTCTGTTATTGAAAGTGTACGCGTAAAGAAAGAAGAAATATCTACTATCGATAATTATGAAGTTCTGAATGTCCGTAACGAGGTCATCAG
>CADBUT010000337.1 GCA_902797925.1 uncultured Spirochaetaceae bacterium | reverse complement strand
GTGCACATCTGCGTAGATTGTATTTTTCTGGCGGAAAGTAGTGAATTGCGTACGCGAACTGCCTCGTGGGAGCGAGCGCAAGCGAGTCTAACCACCAATTATCCCACGCGAGCAGTGAGACGGACGCAAGTAACGGATTTCCGCCAATCGAAATCTCATTCTAATACTTTTCATGCTGAAGCCCTGCGGTTGACATTTGCAGCTGTAAATAATTATAATCGCTAACGAAAAGGGGAGCTGGCGTAAGCCGGCTGAGAGTAGGAGTTTCCTTTACCCATAGAACCTGTTTGGATAATTCCAGCGTAGGGATATAAATAATTACTTTCTTGTAATTTTTGTACGACTTTTGACGCGGAATTTACAAGGAAGAAAAAGTGAATTACACAACTCAAATGGATGCCGCACGCAAAGGCATCATCACACCACAAATGAAAGTAGTAGCACAGAAGGAATACATGGACGAAGAAAAGCTTCGTGACCTTGTAGCCAAAGGACAGGTTGCAATCTGTGCTAACAAAAAACACAAATGCCTTAATCCAGAAGGCGTGGGCAGCATGCTCAAGACGAAAATCAACGCAAATATCGGAATCAGCGGCGACTGCAAGGATTACGACATTGAAATGCAGAAAGTTCTTAGTGCCGTAAAACTCGGTGCTGATGCAATTATGGATCTTTCAAGCCACGGCAACACTGAACCTTTCCGCAAAAAGCTTGTTGACGAATGTCCCTGCATGATTGGAACAGTTCCTGTTTATGATTCTGTCATTCATTATCAGAGAGACCTTGCTACACTTACTGCAAAAGATTTTGTTGATGTCGTGCGGCTGCATGCTGAAAACGGCGTAGACTTTGTTACGCTTCACTGCGGAATTACGCGGAAAACAATTGAGCAGATTAAGAGCCAGAAACGCAAAATGAACATTGTAAGCCGCGGCGGAAGCCTTGTTTTTGCGTGGATGAGCATGACCGGCAGCGAGAACCCGTTTTACGAGCATTACGATGAAATCCTTGATATTTGTGAGAAATATGATGTGACAATCTCGCTCGGTGATGCATGCCGTCCCGGTTGTCTTGCTGATGCAACTGACGTCTGTCAGATTGA
Source organism: uncultured Spirochaetaceae bacterium (assembly GCA_902797925.1). GTDB lineage: Bacteria > Spirochaetota > Spirochaetia > Treponematales > Treponemataceae > UBA1240. The sequence goes on along the minus strand of CADBUT010000337.1, from coordinate 1,667 downwards.
AGAGCTTGTGCGTCTCGGCGAGCTGACGGAACGTGCATGGGCACATAATGTTCAGGTTATGGTTGAAGGTCCCGGTCATGTTCCGCTGAACCAGGTTGCCGCAAACATGGAAGTGCAGAAAACTTTGTGCAAGGGCGCGCCGTTTTATGTGCTTGGCCCGCTTGTAACAGACATTGCACCCGGCTACGACCATATTACAGCCGCAATCGGCGGCGCAGTTGCCGCAATGAGCGGTGCAAGTTTCTTGTGCTACGTGACTCCGGCAGAGCATCTTGCTCTTCCAAATGTTGAAGACGTAAAGCAGGGTATAATTGCTTCTAAAATTGCGGCTCATGCGGCAGATATTGCCAAAGGCATTCCACATGCACGCGATATAGACGATAAAATGGCAGACGCGCGCCGTAATCTTGACTGGGACAAGCAGTTTGAGTGTGCGCTCGATGCTGAAACCGCTAGACGTATCCGCGACAGCCGCAAGCCTGAAGACGACCACAGCGATACATGCAGTATGTGCGGCAAATTCTGCGCTGTCCGCAGCATGAACAAAGCCCTCAACAGCGAATACATCGATATTCTCTGATTGTAAAAGAAAAAAGAACAGCTGTTTTTCAGTTTTTTCTGAAGGTAGCTGTTCTCTTGATAGTCGATTTATCTTTAAAACCAGATTAAATCATATAGCACAATGTTTTCAGGCGTATAATACTTTGGACCGCCACGTTCAACTGTTGTATAACCGCCAAAAATCCAGCCATATTTATTAGGTGCATATTCTATTTTAAGCCAGTGATCAGGCAGTCCGTCAATTTTCTCTGTTTCTTCTGTAGTTGCAAAGATTGTATAAAATTCTCCTGGAGAACCTGTTTCATAATCATGCAATAGAAATATTTTCTTGCCGCCAAGTCCAGGTTTATCTCTGACGTTTAGTCTCTCCCAAACGGCTACTAAACCACCAAGCTTCCTTATAGTCCATTTTTTGCCGGCGCTTTCGATTATCTCAAGAATTTCATAATCATTATCATCGTAAGGTACCATTTGATGTGGGTTCTGAGTTAATGTTTCAGAATCCATGTTTATACAAATCCAACCAATTGTTTCTTCATATTGAATTTTGTACCATATTTCTCCGCGGAAATTTGTACCCTTTATCTTTGGTTTATCTAGATACTCATGAGTGCATGTCTGTAAAACTTTTATTTTATCATTGTCTTTTAAATTTCCAATGGGGCTGGAAAAATCATAGTTCTTATAAATTGTACGGTATTGGTCATACAATAGATTTCCAATTATAACATTATCGATTTCGCACTTTCTGATAGTCGTTTTTATTCCGTCTTTTTCTGAAACAGATTCAATTGTTCCGTTGCCGTTATTGTAGTTCGGACTAGAAAATAATAACTGACAAAATATAATAAAAATAGAAAATATAAAGAGCTTTTTCATTTTACCGACCTTTTTTGTGTAATTAATTTGAATTGTAAAACTCTTTTGTAGAAAACTCAACTTTTTTTCAAAAGCTTGAGGACGCCTTCTTTGGCGGGTTCCCAATAGTCTTTGATAAACCTTGTCAGTGTAAAGATATATGCTGATACGGCTAAAACTGAAACTATTATTGTGATTGTCTGATAAAGTGCCTTTTTTTCAGTCTGATATGAATCAACAAAAATGAT
>CADBUT010000336.1 GCA_902797925.1 uncultured Spirochaetaceae bacterium | reverse complement strand
TGAATCAGGAACAGAGATACCAGTTTAGAAAGCTGCTTCGCTCGTTTGTGAAATGGTATAACTTCATCACTCAGATAATTCGAATGTTCTCAAAAGAACTTCATAGAGAATTCCTTTTCTGCAAATATCTTGAACGGCTTGTTCCTGCTGATAAAGAAACGATGATAGATATTACCAACAAAATCAAACTTGAATATTACAAGCTTGAAAAAACTTTTGAGGGTAGTGTTGAGCTTAAAACAGAGAACGGTGTCCTTGAACCACAAAGAATCAAGAATGCAGTCAGTCAGAAAGAAAAGAAAACTCCACTTTCAGAAGTTATCAAAAAGATAAACGAGGAGTTTGGAACAAAGTTTACAGAACGTGATAGAGTTATCTTTACTGATGTATTTAATTCAATGGTAAAGGATGAAAAGTTAAAAACATCCGCACGTTCTAATGGTGAACAGATGTTTACAAATAACATCATGCCCAAAAGTTTTGATGAAACGCTTCAAACTTCATACATGGAAAACATGGAAGCATACGAATCTTGGCTTAAAGATAAAGAAAAGTATGAATTCATGAGGAAGATGATGGCAGAGGCTTTGTATAAGACTTTCTTGAAGAATTAAGTATTTAGATAACAGTAAAATGAATAATCAGCATAATCTGACGGCGCATTATCATTTGCCGGGGCTGTTTGAGTTTTATGAGCTTTACAGCGTCTTTTTGCCGCTTTTCCGCAAGCACCGCGAAATGTTTTACAGCTGGTGCGACATCAGCTCGATTTATGGTGCACCGGCTGATTGTCTCTGGGGCGGCGGCAGGGCAGGCTTTGGCGAAGCTGATGCGCGCGACGTGCTTGCGCTTCTAAGCGAATACGGCATTTCGGCGCGGCTCACGTTCAGCAATTCGTTGCTTAAAGCAGAGCACCTTTCCGACAGGAAATGCAACAACCTTTGCGCTTTGTTCGAAAAAGGCGCAAGCGGTGCACAAACTGGCGCGTCAAGCTGTGCAAGCGCCGTGTGGAACGGCGTTATAGTTCATTCAGACTTGCTTGCTGATTATCTTGCAGAAAAATACCCGAACCTTTATCTAGTTTCTTCAACGACGAAAGTGCTGACCAATTTTGAAGATTTTCAGTCCGAGCTTAACCGCAATTGTTTCAGCTACGTTGTGCCAGATTTCAGATTGAACAAAGCTTTTGACAAATTAAAGCTTTTGCCGCAACCGCAGAAGGACAAAGTTGAGTTTCTCTGCAACGAATGTTGCGACATTGGCTGCACGGCGCGGAAAGCTTGTTATGAAAATGTCAGCCGAAAAAATCTTGGAGAAAACGTGCCAGATTTTGCTTGCAGCTCAAAAGATGCGGCGGGCGGCTACCGCTTTTCTCGCGCCATGAAAAGCCCGGCCTTTATCGGTATTGACGACATTAAGAGCGTTTATCTGCCTATGGGCTTTTCGAATTTCAAGCTTGAAGGGCGCGGGCTTGGCAGCGCGGTTGTGCTAGAGTTTCTGCTTTATTACATGACAAAGCCCGAACATCAGCTTGAGGTGCGCGAGGCGGTTTATCTTGATTCGATGCTTGACTTGTTTTAGCCGTCAAGCTTGCCTTTGGTGTACCAGACTTCGATTCTTTGGAATGATTCGTTTATTGTTGAAGAAATTTGCGTTGCAACGTGAAAACTGAAACGGTTTTCGGCGTGCCTGTCGGGGTGGTGCAGCTTCATAAGGTTTCTCTGGGCAGATTTGCACACGGCAAGAGATGCGCCCGGAGCAAGGCCGAGCCGCCTAAAGTCTTTGTAAAGTTCCCGTGGAACGGCAACGCTGTTTGTGCGCAGGCGTGAACCGGCAGAAGTTTTTGTACGAAAGCTTGAACCAATCATTTTTAAAAAATCCTATGCAAGCGCGTTGACTTGCGTTATACTTCAATTGTTGCTTTGAGCTTACTGCTCATGTCCACCCACTCTAAAATTATCGGCAGGAAATGCAAAAATGAAAATCAAAAGAACAAAATTCGGCGTTCTCTCAACTGGAGAAAAAGTGCATCTCTACACAATCAAAAATGCAGACATGTCTTTTTCTGTAACAAACTTCGGATGCACAATCACGAGCATCGTTGTGCCGTCTAAGAACGGCGTTAAAGAAGACATAGTTCTTGGCTATTCTGATTTGACAGGCTACATCAACAGCCACGGCGGCCCGTTCTTCGGCGCGTTCATCGGGCGTTTTGCAAACCGAATCGGCGGTGCTACTTTCAGCTTGAACGGCAAAACTTATAAGCTTGACGTAAACGACGGCAAGAACATGCTTCACGGCGGTTTCCGCGGCTACGACAAGATGCTTTTTGAAGCTGAAGAAATCGAAACAGCTGACGGAATGGGCGTGCGCTTTACACGCACAAGCCGCAACGGCGAGCAGGGCTTTCCGGGCAATCTGCTGATTGAAGTTACTTATCTTCTTAACAAGAAAAACGAAATTCTTATGGAATATAAGGCTTGGACAGACCGCGATACGCCGGTCAATTTTACGAACCACACATATTTCAACCTTACTGGCAATTCTCACAACAAGATTTTTGACCACGAGCTTATGCTTAACGCTGATGCTTATCTTGCTGTTACAGACGATTTGATTCCGACCGGCGTGCTTACGTCTGTTGATAAAGACAAGGCTTTTGACTTTAGAAAAGCCAAGCCAATCGGCAAAGACTTTGCAAAGGTGAAGGGCGGCTACGATCACAACTTTGTGATTAACCGCGCCGAAGGCAGCGACCTGACAGTTTGCGCCGCAGTTTATGAGCCGACAAGCGGCCGTTCAATGCTAGTTTCAACGAACCAGCCGGGCGTGCAGTTCTATGCAGGCGGTTCTCTCGGCGGCAATGCAGGCAAATTCGGTCAGATTCATCAGCCCAACGAGGGCTTCTGCCTTGAAACGCAGCAGTTCCCAGATGCGCCAAACCACGACAATTTCCCGTCATGCATTCTGCACCCGGGCGAAGAATTTGACGCCCAGACAGTGCTGAGCTTTAGCTGGCTTTAGTCTGTGTTGAATGGGGCTGCCTATTAGGCAGCCCCTCTTTTTTGAAAAACTCGACATTTGAGCTTATAAGGTGTTAGAATATCTGCATGAGTAATTTTAACCCTAACAGCTTATTTTTGTATGT
>CADBUT010000335.1 GCA_902797925.1 uncultured Spirochaetaceae bacterium | reverse complement strand
TCTATAAAGCCGGTGTAGGCAACGAATTCTTCCCGATGCTCATCTTTATGGGTATTGGTGCTATGACAGACTTTGGTCCGCTTATTGCAAACCCGAAAATGGCGTTGCTCGGCGGTGCTGCTCAGCTCGGCGTTTTTGCCACATTGCTCGGTGTTGCATTGATGAACCTGATTCCTGGTGTTGAATACAACATGATGCAGGCTTGTGCAATTTCTATCATTGGTGGTGCAGACGGTCCTACATCAATCTACGTTGCCGCAAAACTTGCACCGGAAATGATGGCTGTTACAGCAGTTGCAGCTTATTCATACATGGCACTTGTTCCAATGATTCAGCCACCTTTGATGAAGATGATGACTACAGACAAAGAACGCAAAATCAAGATGGATCAGCTCCGCTATGTTTCAAAGACAGAAAAGGTTATCTTCCCGATTGTTTTGCTTTGTCTTACAATTTTGCTTTTGCCGCCGGCAGCTCCGCTCATCGGTATGCTCGCATTCGGCAACTTCATCAAGCAGGTCGGCATTGTAGAGCGCCTTTCTAAGACACTTGAGAATGAACTTATGAACATCGTTTCTATTCTTCTTTCTCTTGGCGTTGGTGCACAGATGACACCAGAAAAGATTTTCAACCCAAGTTCAGTTGGCGTTATCGCTCTTGGTCTTCTTGCATTTGCAATCGCTACATGCGGCGGTCTTTTGATGGCTAAGATTATGAACATCTTCCTCAAGAAGAAGATTAATCCGCTCATCGGTTCGGCTGGTGTTTCTGCCGTTCCAATGGCTGCACGTGTTTCAAACAAAGTCGGTCTTGAATACGATCCGGGCAACTTCCTTTTGATGCATGCTATGGGTCCGAACGTATCAGGCGTTATCGGCACAGCTGTTGCAGCCGGTGTATTCATCGCTACATACGGTCATTAATAGATAACACAGGCTTTTAACAGTCTGACAAAACCGCTGCCATTCCGCAGCGGTTTTTTTATGCGCTGTAATAAGATAGTCTGTAAATTTGTGCTAATGTTTTTCTTAAAGTATATTCCACAGCCAGCTCAATGCAGTATGTTTGTCAGACAATTATTCCATACGAAAACAGCATAGGCGGCGATTGAGCACGCCATTGCTGTTTGATTCATGCCTAGAACTTGCCGCTTGAGTGAGAGCTGCTTCGGCTGCCGCCGCCGCCTGAATGTGAACTGCTTGATGAAGATCGCGGACTGTAAGTTCTGCTTGCTGTTGTATGCGTAAAAACATCATGTTTGAGGCTGAGCTTAAAGGAATTGTCTACAATATAGTTAGACGCAGCTGATTCCTGCTTTACCTGATTGTTGTAAGCCGCTTTTACGCTGCTTCTTGCTATCAGCCCGACTAAAAGGCCGAATATAAGCGAGATAACAATCTCAAGTTTATAGTTCCGTTCTTCATTTGAAATAAAGCTGCCGGTGCCGGTAGTCGAAGTGTCCTCAAAAATCTCGCCGTTTTCTGCCATTTCAAGAAGCTCATCACATTCGTCAAGATAGGCAAGAAAGCCGGCTGCCCAGTCATTATGCTTAAAATGCGGAAGCATAGCGTCTTCCAAAAAGCCTCTTGAATATGGGTTGAAGATTTCGTTTGTTTTAAAGCCCGAAGAATAAATGTCATAATCGCGGTCTGCCATAGACATAACCAGAAGAAGCGCGTTCTCTTCGTTTTTATCGCCGAGCCTGTAGCCGTCAGCAATTTCTTCAGAAAAAAGCTCAATATTGTTTGAATATGAATAGTCGAGAAAATCTGAAACAATAATTATGTGAATGTCTATTCCATATTTTTGGCTGAGTGATGCGGCTTTTCTGTTAATTTCGGCGCTTTTTTCTTCACCGATTTGGACAGCAGTAGTGTCATCTTCTACAAAAAAGTTAGGCTTAATTTCTCTTGCCCACTGGCCAGGCGCAAGCTTCATTATTGGAAGTCCGCCGCTTTTTTCAAAGATATAAGTCCTGTCATTTACTTGAATCAGAAGGTAGCCGTCCGAAAAGATTCCGTCGTAAGTGTAGCCGAGTCTGTCGTCAATCTGAATGTTATTGTCATCCGGCTGATTCCAGTTAATTTTTGACACATATCCGTCTTTGTAAAAAAGCCCTGTGCCGTCAGTATTCAGACTAATGTAAAAGTCTGAATTTGTTTCAAGCGGGCTGCCGCTGCTGTCAAGCTCTGCGGTTGCAACAAGCGGAATTGATTCAGCCTGGAGCGGTAAATCTTCAGTTTGTGCAAAAACTGCCGCCGCTGAAACCAGCAAAAATAAAATGGAAAATGCAAAAAATATAAATTTTCTCATCAGGTGATTCCTTAACTAAAATTTCAGGCTAAAAATTCCGCTATAATCTGCATAATAAAATCTGCAATGTGTGCAAAATAAAAGACTGCGCCAATTCCTGCGGTAAGTGCAAGCATAAGCAGGTTTAATTTGCCTGGGCTTGCAGGCAGATTACCGACAAATTTGCCTGTCTGTCCGTTCATGGCAAACAAAAAGTCTCTGTCATTCCATTTTGTGTGAATAAGCCAGACCGGCAGAAATGCGTAATGTGCCTTAAGATTTTTTATGTCTACGTGGCTTGCAGTTTCTACAATAGAGTCGTAGCCGCCTATTGTAGATTTAAGAAGGGCTTTCATAGAGTTTTTTGCTCTTGAACACGCTCTGTCTGTAGATTCTTCTTTTGATACGTCGAATTTATCTGCAAGATAGCCCGGAAGATAAGCCGTTGAAAAGGGAATAAGCCCCGAATAGTCGTAAGGCTCAATGCTGTCCATAAGGTCATCAGGCATTTTTTTAGAAGCATCTGCCGGTATGTGGTAAAAATCAACAGTGCCTGCACGCTGAACGTCATAATGCTTTGTGTTTGTAACTATGTAGTCGCCGGAACGGTGGCTTGAAGAATTCGATGTCTTACAGCTCATGCTGCCGTTTGCTGTGCCGTCAAAAAACCAGAACGGAACGTAAAGTCCCTGAATTTTTTCAATCTGGTTCTGTTCGGAAAAAGCTTTCGGCAAAAATTTTTTATGTCTGTAATGGTTTGAAAGCGCCTGTTTTGCGCCGTCTTTGTTAAACTTAAATGGAATAATAAAATCAGGTTTAAGGCTGCCTGTCATCTGACCGGGCACTATTGAAGGATTGCCGCAATAAGGGCAGCTTGTGGCGGCGGTAGTTTCCTCGCAGATTAACTCAGCACCGCAGCTGGGGCACGAATAAGACTTCATGTTCATGGTTTCGCCGCTGTTTTGTCCGGCAGAAGTATCCCATGAGATTTCTTCCTGCTCCGTCTGCTCTTCCTGTTGCT
>CADBUT010000334.1 GCA_902797925.1 uncultured Spirochaetaceae bacterium | reverse complement strand
AGCTGTCAATTCTTTGGAATGCGTAAAGAAAGCCGAAGTAAACTTACTCGCCGGCACGATGAGCGTTGAGCAGGCTGAAAACACAGCCGCCGCGTCAGCAATTCCTATAATAATAGAAGCTGTTGAAAAGGCCGGCTATCAGGCCGAGCTGCAAAACAAAAACGGCGGCAACCAGCAGCAAAGCTCTGCAATCGAAAAAGACGAAGAATCAGATGCGCTTCTTGAAGCGGTAAAGCATCTTAAGATGCGCTTCTGGGTTTCGCTGTGCTTTTTGCTGCCGCTCATGTATATTGCAATGCACAATATGCTGCCATTTCCTGTTCCGGGCTTTATTGCGCGCTTCTTTGACGGTATGCAGAATGCGCTTGTGTTCACGTTATCGCAGTTCATGCTGGTCTTGCCGATTTGCTACATAAACCGGGCTTATCATTCTTCGGGCTTCAAAAAACTTTTCAGGCTTCAGCCGAATATGGACAGCCTGATTGCCGTTGGTTCTAGCGCGGCCGTAATCTACGGCGTGATTGTGCTTTTCAGGCTCGCCTATGCAATGGGGCACGGCAATTCGGCACTTGTGCATGAGCTTATGCACACAGTCTATTTTGAGTCGGGCGGCTCGATTTTAACGCTTGTAACTTTTGGCAAATGGCTTGAAGCCAAGAGCAAAGGGCGGACGCGCGACGCAATCAAAAAGCTGATAAAGCTTGCGCCAAAGACAGCTATAATAGAAGAAAACGGCGCAGAAATTGAAGTTGAAGCCGCTTCGCTCAAAGCCGGAGACGTTGTAATTGTCAAGACCGGCTCGTATATTCCGGTTGACGGCAAAATCATTTCAGGCGATGCGTCTGTAGATGAATCTGCATTGACAGGCGAAAGCATTCCTGTTTTCAAAAAAACTGATGATTCTGTAAAGGCGGCCACGCTCAACGTGAGCGGCTTTATCAAAGTACGTGCCGAAGCTGTCGGCGGCGATACTGCCTTTTCAAAGGTGATTGCGCTTGTTGAAGAAGCGTCGGCAAGCAAAGCGCCGATTGCAAAGGCTGCCGACACAGTTGCGCTTTATTTTGTGCCGGCCGTAATGCTGATTGCGGCTGTTACCTTCGTTGTGTGGCTTGCAAAGGGCGCGGCTTTTCAAGATGCGCTTTCGTGTGCAATTTCGGTGCTTGTAATTTCTTGCCCTTGTGCGCTCGGTCTTGCAACGCCTGTCGCCATAATGGTTGGCACGTCAAAAGGCGCAGAGAACGGCATCTTGATTAAGTCTGGCGAGGCGTTGCAGACGCTCAATAAAGTTGATACTGTCGTGCTCGATAAGACCGGCACTGTTACAGAAGGGCAGCTTTCTGTATCAGACGTTGAGCTGCTCGCGGCAGAAGTCTTTGACAGAAATCATCTGCTTAACCTCGCGGCGGCTCTTGAATCGCCGAGCGAGCACCCTGTTGCAAAAGCTATTGTAGACGGTGCGGTTAAGACTTCGTTTTTTGACAAGAACGCAAAATATACATGCACAGATTTTGAGAATGTTGCCGGCAAGGGCGTAAAAGGCGTTGTCAACGGCGTTCATTATGCCGCCGGAAACGCAGGGCTTTTCAACAATGTGCCGGCCGAGATTCTGCAAAAAGTTGACGCGCTTTCTTCGCAGGGGAAGACAATCGTAATTGTTGCGGAAACTGCCGCGCATAATTCGCCCGGCGGTGCTGTGCTTGCGCGCAAGTTTTTGGGCATAATCGCCTGCACAGACAAAATCAGGGCAACCACAAAAGAAGCAATTGAAGCTTTTAAAGCTGAAAAATGCTCTGTCGTTATGCTTACCGGCGATAACGAAAACGCCGCAAGATACATCGCTTCTCAAGCCGGAATAGACAACGTAATTTCGGGCGTGCTTCCGCATCAAAAAGAAGCTGAAATAAGGCGGCTCAAAGACGAAGGGCACAAAGTTGCCATGATTGGCGACGGCATAAACGACGCGCCTGCTTTGGTTCGTGCTGATTCGGGCATTGCAATCGGTGCGGGCACAGATGTCGCTATTGAAAGCGCGGGCATAATTCTTGTGCGCAACGACCTGCGCGATGCGGTGAACGCGCTGCGCCTTTCAAAAGCCGTAATGCGCAACATAAAGCAGAACCTTTTCTGGGCTTTTTTCTACAATGCGCTCGGAATTCCATTGGCAGCCGGCGTTTTTTATAATATGCTTGGAATAAAGCTCAGCCCGATGATTGGCTCTGCCGCGATGGGCTTGAGCAGCGTGTGCGTGGTTTCTAATGCGCTGCGCCTGCGCTTTTTTAAGAACAAATTTGCAAAATCATCTATAGAAACTGAAGAAACTGTATCAGAAACTCAAGTTTCTAAAGATTCACCGACGGAGGAAATTATGTCTAAAAAAATGGAAATGGTAATTGACGGAATGATGTGCTCTCATTGCAGCGGAAGAGTGGAACAGGCGTTGAACGCAATTGATGGCGTAAGCGCATCAGTAAATCTTGAAAAGAAAACAGCTTTTATCGATGCCGCTGATTCAGTTTCAGAAGAAACTTTGAAAAAAGCAGTTACCGACGCAGGCTACACCGTAGTTTCACTTAAATAGCCGGGCAATGACACATCTATTTGCAAAAAGGAAAAACTGATGAATGCTGAAGAAATGAGCGAAAAGGCTCGGACAAATTTCCTCAACGGCTTTAATTGCGCCCAGTCTGTTTTCTGCGCCTTTGTCGAAGAGCTTGGCGAAAGCGTTTGCGGCATGAACCTTGAAACGGCGCAAAAGCTCAGCTCTTCTTTCGGCGGCGGCATGGGCAGGCTCCGCGAAGTTTGCGGCACTGTAAGCGGCATGTTCATGGCAGCCGGTCTTGTTTACGGCTATTCAACAAGTTCAGAGCCAGACGCAAAGGCCAAGCACTACGCATTGATTCAAGAGCTTGCCAAGAAATTTGCTGAAAAGAACGGCTCAATAGTCTGCCGCGATCTTCTTGGGCTTCCGCCAAAGACTTCAGCTTTTGCGCCAGACAGCCCTGTGCCAGAAGCGCGTACCGAGCAATACTACAAGAAACGGCCATGCGCCGACCTTGTTGCTGATGCCGCAAGAATTTTTGCGGAATACTATTTGAGCCATCCAAAAGCAAGCTGATAAAATCAGTTATCCGCGGTAGTTTTCGGTTTTTTGGAGCAATCTGCCGCAAGCCGGTTTGTTTTTTTAGAAAAAAGTTGCTGATTAATCAAAATGAATTTGAGAAAAATTCAAAAATATAATAGAATATTCTCATGAAACTATTACAGTCATTTCAAGTTAAATTTCTTGCGCTTATAAGCTCTTTAATTATTATAGTTGTACTCTGTCTTTCTTTTTACTCAATCAAGAAAATGACGAGAATTTCGTCTTCAGTCTATCAGAATCAGGCAACTCAGGTTGTAAGAGCTGCTCAGGGTATTGTTGACGGCGATTCATTTGAACGGTACGCAGCTTCTCTTGACCCGAACGACTTTGATTATATTGAAACTTGCCGCAGGCTTCTCAAAATAAGATACGAGCAGCACTGTACATACCTTTATACGATGATTCTTAAAGATGAAAAGACCGGTGTGTTTATTGCAGACGGAAGTGACGAGCCGGACGGAGATGAATTTTCACCTTTAGGTTCTGAAGAAGACATTTCTGATTATGGCGAAGATTTGGTAATCAGCTACAAAACAGGTGAACTTATAACAGGCGATCTAGTCTATCAGCCGGCTTGGGGCTGGACTGTTTCAGCTTATGCGCCAATCAAGAACAGTGCCGGAAATCTTGTCGGCATTATCGGCTGCGATTTTAGCGGTGCAACCATTGCAAAAGAGCTGAAAAAGACAAGAATTGCACTTATTTCATTTGGCGTTTCAATTACAATTATAGCAATTATCTTGACATTTTTCTTTACGATGCCTTTCTTCAAAAGAATTAAGGGCGTTTCGTCTTCTCTCGAACAGATTTCTGACGGTGCCGGTGACCTTACTCAGTCGCTTCCTATAAAAAAGGATGATGAAGTCGGCGCACTTGCCCGCAACTTCAATAAAGTTATTGCAAGTCTTTGTCAGATGATTCAGTCGATAAAAGACTCTACATTCAAGCTTGACATGACGAGCGAAAACCTGCTTGTTCAGATTGAAGGTGCAAAAGAGGCAATGCTGGTTGCCGGCTCTGAAATTATGGACATTACGACAAAAACACAGGCGCAGACTTCATGCATGAACGACGTTGTTGTGGGTATTTCTAAGACAGAAGAAGAAATCGCAGAGCTTGACAGGCGTCTGAACAGTGTTTCAGTTTCAATTGAAAATTCATCAAACGCCATGAAAGAAATGACTGTAAACGTCAGCAATTTCAATAAAGGAATGAATGAAATTGCTTCTTCTTGTACGGCGCTTGTTAATAATTCTGAAGAGGGCCGTGTTCTTCAGCAGGAAGTTGTCGAAAAAGTTTCGCTTGTAGTTGAACAGGCAAGAAACCTTGCAGACGCTAACACTGCAATCGCCAATATTTCATCACAGACAAACCTTCTTGCGATGAACGCTTCTATTGAGGCTGCACATGCCGGTAACGCCGGTAAAGGTTTTGCTGTTGTTGCCGGTGAAATCCGAAAGCTTGCAGAAAGCTCTGCAAAGCAGTCTGAATCGATTAACAACCTGCTTAAAGACATTACAGATGCAATTAACGGAATTGTCCATTCTTCTGATGCTTCGCGCAAATCATTTGAGGGAATCGGAAAACAGATTCAGGGCATTGACCAGATGATTAAGGATTTGCAGCTCGGCATGAACGAACAGGATACTGCAATCCGGGGCGTTGCCGAAACTACCAGAATCATCAATGAAACTGCACAGGCTATCAACGTTTCTTCTTCAAAGATGAAACAGCAGAGTGCCGACGCATTCGGTAAGATTGACCTGCTCAAGACCCAGACAAACGAAATCGGCTCAAAAGTTGACAACATCGTAATGAAGACAATGGAAGTCCAGTCGCTTATCACCAACGTAGCCGATGCTTCTGAATCAAACAAGCAGACAGCCACCGACGTTTCTGAGCTTATCAACAAGTTCAAAACAATGTAGCGTTTTGCAGTAGCTTTATCTACGAAATTAGTCTTATCGAGCAAAACGGCCCAGTTTCCGCAAAGCGGAAACTGGTAACGGGTGCACAGCGTCGGCTTAATCTATAGATGACGGAAATCCGTTATTTTGCGTCCGTCGGACTGCTCGCATGGCAAAGCCATGAGGCAGTCCGCGTCCACAAATCACTGCTTCCCGCCAGAACAATAAATATTACATAGATGTGCATATCCAAGAGGCTGCCGCT
>CADBUT010000333.1 GCA_902797925.1 uncultured Spirochaetaceae bacterium | reverse complement strand
TAGCTTCAATTAAAAATAAAAGAAGAAAATCGACTGCAAAAGTATTCATGGTTCAGGGCACGATGTCAAGTGCGGGCAAGAGCCTTGTGGTTGCAGGGCTTTGCAGAATCTTTAAGCAAGACGGCTGGCGCGTTGCGCCGTTCAAGTCGCAGAACATGGCGCTCAATTCGTTCATTACAAAAGAGGGGCTTGAAATGGGGCGCGCCCAAGTTATGCAGGCCGAAGCTTGCGGCAGAGACCCCGAAGTCTGCATGAACCCGGTTCTGCTCAAGCCGACAACCGACAAAGGTTCGCAAATTATCGTGAACGGCGAAGTTATCGGCAGCATGAGCGCGCGCGATTATTTTGCTTATAAAAAGAAGCTTGTGCCAGACATTGTTAAGGCTTTCCGCAAGCTTGAAGAAACTTCTGACATAATTGTGATTGAAGGCGCGGGCAGCCCTGCCGAGATTAATCTGCGCCAGAACGATATTGTGAATATGGGGCTTGCAGAAATTCTTGATGCGCCTGTGCTGCTTGTCGGCGACATTGACCGCGGCGGCGTGTTTGCGCAGCTTTTGGGCACACTTGAGCTTTTGCAGCCAGCTGAAAAAGCAAGGGTAAAGGGACTTATAATCAATAAATTCCGCGGCGACAAGACGCTGCTCGATCCGGGCATTGATATGCTTGAAGAGAAGGGCGGAATTCCGGTTGCGGGCGTGCTGCCTTATATGCGCATTTCGCTTGATGATGAAGACAGCCTTTCAAGCAGATTTGAGCGGCACGAAGCGAAGCTCGTCAACATCGGTGTGGTGCGGCTTCCGCATATCTCGAATTTTACAGATTTTTCTGCTTTTGAGCTGCTTGACGACGTAGCCGTGCATTACATAACTGAAGCGGCCGAAGCCGAAAAAATGGATATGCTCATAATTCCTGGAACGAAGAACACGATTGAAGACTTGAAGTGGCTGCGCTCAAGCGGAATGGAAGCCGCCGTCAAGAAATTTGCTGAAAACAAGCTTGTATTCGGCATTTGCGGCGGCTATCAAATGCTCGGCAACGATGTGCAGGACCCGCACGGCGTTGAAGCTGGCGGCAGCATACGCGGAATGGAGCTGCTCGATATTTCGACTGTGCTTGAAAAAGACAAGACGCGGAAACAGGTTGAGCTTGTCACCGGCAAAGTCCCCGGCAAACTTTCGGAGCTTGGCGGCAAGAACATTGCCGGCTACGAGATTCACATGGGCAAGACGGAGCTTGGCAAAAACGCTCAAGCCTTTGTTTCGGGCGCATGCTGCGGCAATGTCTACGGCACATACATTCACGGCTTTTTTGATGCAGACGGAATCGCGTTTGCAGTTGCAAAAGCTGCCGCCGCCGGAAAAAATGTGCAGCTTCAGCAAGCAAAGACAGACTATGCAAGCTTTAAGCAGACTCAATATGATTTGCTTGCAGATACGCTGCGTGATCATCTGAACATGGATGCGGTTTATTCGATGCTCGCTTATGCAAACATTCAGCAAGATTATGAGGCTGGCTTATGACAGAAAATGCAGAATACCGCGAATTTTTCAGCCAAATAAAGAAAAACTGGGATGCGGTAGCAAAACCGCTCGACAGCTTGGGCAAATTTGAAACGATTGTCGCCAAAATCGGGGCGGCGCAAAAGACGCTGCACCCAAAAGCTGATAAAAGCGCGTGCATAGTTTTCTGCGCCGACAACGGCATTGTCGAAGAAGGCGTGAGCCAGTCTGATAAAAGCGTTACAAAAATCTGCGCGGAAAATATTGCCGCCGGAAAAACTGCCGTGGGCATAATGGCGCGCCGCTCAAACACAGAAATTATAGCCGTTGACATCGGCATAGATTCAGATGAAGTGCCGCACGGCCTGCTTGACCGCAAAATCAGAAAAGGCACACGCAATTTTTTGAAAGAAAGCGCGATGACCTTAGATGAAACTGAAAAAGCGTTGCAAACCGGCATTGAGTTTGTGCGCCACTGCAAAGAGCGCGGCTATCAGATTTTGTGCATCGGCGAAATGGGCATCGGCAACACGACGACTTCTGCCGCCGTTGCGTCTTTGCTGCTCGGCAAAAACGCGGCTGAAACAGCAGGGCGCGGCGCGGGCTTGAGCAATCAAGGCATTGCACGCAAAATCAATGTGATTCAGCAGGCAATAGAAAAATATGCGCCGTTCAGGGCTGAACCGCTTAAAGTGCTTGCGTCTGTGGGCGGCTTTGATATAGCCGGAATGGCTGGCGTTTGTCTTGGCGCAAAGCAATTTGCAATGCCCGTTGTGCTAGACGGCGTAATAAGCATGGTTGCCGCTCTGGTTGCAGAGAGGCTCGAAAAAGGTGTTACAGACTATCTGATTCCGTCGCACAAAAGCCGCGAACCGGCCGCCGCTCTTATAATGCAAGAGCTTGAAATTGATGCGCCGCTTGATGCAGATATGGCGCTCGGCGAAGGTTCAGGCGCAGTTTTGATGCTCGGAATTTTGCAGACAATCATCGATGTTTACGGAAAGAGCCTGCGTTTCGGCGTTTCTGGCTCCGGTGTTTCCGGCGTCGAACAATACACGAGGTTCGGCGCATGATGAAGCTTGTTTACGGCGGCAGCGGCTCTGGCAAATCAAGCTATGCCGAAGACTGCATAATGAAGTTTCCGGCTGCGGTGCGTTATTACATTGCCACGATGAAGATTTTCGGCGAAGAAGAGTGGCAAAAAGTTGCGCGCCACCAAAAATTGCGCGAAGGCAAAAACTTTGCCGTAATAGAACTGTCTGAAAGTGTAGGGCTTGCCGCGTCAGAAATTTCGGGCAAAAATGCGGCCGTGCTTCTTGAATGTATGTCGAATCTTGCCGCAAACGAAATGTTTTCAGATTCTGGCGCGCAAAAAAGCGCAGACGAAACAGCTACAAAAATCGTGAATGATGTGCTTGAGCTTGAAAAAGCTGCTGATTTTCTGGTAGTTGTGAGCAATTCAGTTTTTCAAGACGGAAACGCCTACGACGAAAGCACGATGCAATATATTGAGACGCTCGGCAAGATAAACTGCCGTCTTGCAGAACATGCAGATGAAGTTATAGAAATTATTGCAGGAATTCCGGTGAAAATAAAATGAAGCTTTTGAAATTTTTTAAGACAATCTTGAAATCGATAATCGTCGCTTTTTCGGTTTA
>CADBUT010000332.1 GCA_902797925.1 uncultured Spirochaetaceae bacterium | reverse complement strand
TTAATCCGTGCATCCATGTCGGCGTAGATAAACACAGAAATGAAGTTTTCCATGCCTCTGAAAATGTCGTCTGCACAGCGGCCGACAATTACAAATGAATCGCCGTCTGCCGCCTTAGACTTAAGCAGTGCAAGCTGAAGCTGCGCCACATTCTCTTCCGGTGAATTTGAATAGCCTCTTACAGTGCGGCTGCCGAAAAAGCGGTGCGGCTTTTCATCATATTTTGACAGGTTGTTTGTATCAACATGCTTAACATCTGCAACTTCATCAAGAAGGTTTCTGTCGTAAAGATCCATGTTCAGTTTTTTTGCCAGTTTCTCGGCAATCAAATGACCTGCACTTCCGTATTCTCGCCCAATAGAAATGATTACTTGTCTGCCCATAATTTCCCCGTTTTTACAGATATCTTATAAAGATGCTGATTGTAGAAATCGCCATTACAATTATCGTCGCCGGAACTGCTTTTTTGCAGTAAAGACCCCAGCTTACAGGATAACCGGCTTTAGCCGCAACGGAAGTTCCGACAACGTTTGCGCTTGCGCCGATTGGTGTTGCACTGCCACCGATGTCTGTGCCCATTGCAAGAGCCCAAGTCATTGTCGGAAGGCTTACGCCTGTTGTGGCTGCAAGCGACTGCACAACCGGAATCATTGTGGCCGCAAACGGAATGTTGTCTACAAACGCGCTGGCGATTGCGCTTACCCAGATGATAATTGCTATCATTAAGTATACGTTACCGCCGGAAATTTTTCCAATAAAACCTGCAACAATTTCAAGAATTCCTGTCTGTTCAAGGCCGCCTACAACAATGAAAAGCCCGATGAAGAAGAGCAGCGTCTTGTAGTCGACCTTCGATATCAGTTCAGGAATGTACTTTACTGATGTTACCAGCGTGATTATGGCGATGAATGTGCCGATTGTTGCGACGGTGAGGCCTGTTGTAGCGTGCGTAACAAGAAGCACGATTGCCGTCAAGAAGATGATTGTGCTTACGATGAAGCCTTTCTTGTCTGTGATTGCGCTTTCAGGTGTCGGAAAATCTGACGTGTCTACAGTTTCTGTCGTTGCCAAATCTTTGCGGAACGAAAAATAGAAGAACACGAGCGTGAAAATCATGCTGATGCCTGCGATTGCGCCGGTGTTGCAGATAAAGTCTGTAAATGAATAGCCGAAAGAAGTGCCGATGATGATGTTTGGCGGGTCGCCGCACATTGTTGCGCTGCCGCCCAAGTTGGCGCAGAAAATTTCAGAAAGAATCATCGGCAGCGGGTTGAACTTTAAGAGCTGGCTGAGCTCAACAGTTACAGCCGCAAGAAACAAGATTACCGTAATTGAGTCTATGAACATTGCGAGCACGCCCGACATAAGCATGAACGTAACAAAAATCGGAAGAATCTGATATTTTACTGCTTTTGCAAGAAGCATACAGAGCCATCTGAAAAAACCGACGCGCGCCATGCCTTCAACCATGACCATCATTCCGGCAATAAAGATGATTGTTGCCCAGTTGATGCCGCTTGTAGATTCTTCTGCATGACCTGCGGCATACCAGAAATCAAGCGTGAAAATGCTTTTGAAGTTGAGTGTGTCTATAACTGCGGTCATGCTTTTCATGCCGAGCCCGAAAACCAAGAGCAGTGTCAATGCACCGCAAACCAGTGTTATGTAATGCCGCTCGAAAATCTCAAAAATGATGAGCATGAACATTACAATAAAAATTGAAACGGCTAAAATTTGTGCTAACATGGCGCAAAGTATATCGAATAACTGAAAACAATGCAATATTTTGCATTATTTGCGCTTCATTACAAATTTCGTAAAAACTGTCATTGCCCGGCTCGACCGGGCAATCTTGCACAAAAGATTGTCGGGTCACGCCCGACAATGACAGGTGAGTAAAAAACGGTTGACAAATTCTGTGTATTGTTGTATTAAACACTTAATACAACAATACACTAATACAGTAACACAACTCAGTTAAAGGAGGTTCTATGAAGTTTCAGTTTGACAGCAATTCGCCGATTTATCTTCAGATTGTTGAATGTTTCAAAAGCAGCATCCTTTCTGGCGAGCTTGTGCCCGGCAGCAAAGTTCAGCCTGTGAGAGACTTGGCTTTAGAAGCCGGTGTAAACCCGAACACGATGCAGAAGGCTCTTGCGGAACTTGAGCGGCTTGAACTTGTGCGGACGGAGCGGACAAGCGGTCGGTTTATCACCGACCAGAACGAGAAAATCGAAAAAATGAGAAAAGATGCGGCTGACGCTGAAATTCAGTCTTTTATTCAGCGGATGGAAAAGCTGGGTTATGAAAAAAGCTCGCTTCTGCCTGTTATGGAAGAAGCACTCAAATAGGAGAAGAAACAAATGGCAATTATTCTTTCTTGCCGTGGTTTGACAAAACAATACGGCACAACAACTGCTTTGAACAGCATTGACTTGGATTTGCCTGCCGGTTCTGTAATCGGGCTGCTCGGCCCGAACGGTTCAGGCAAAAGCACATTTATAAAGATAGCCGCAGGGCTTTTGACTTCAACAAGCGGCGAACTGCTGATTGACGGCTATAAGCCCGGCGTAAAGACAAAAGAGATTGTGTCTTATCTGCCTGACCACGATTATCTTAACGACTGGATGTCTGTGAACCAGCTTATAAAAATGTTTGAAGACTTCTACGCAGACTTTGACAAGGATAAAGCCTTTGACATGATTCAGCGGCTTGACATAAAGCGCGAAAGCATGTTGAAGACGCTCTCAAAAGGCACGCGCGAAAAGGTTCAGCTGATTCTCACGATGTCACGCAAGGCAAAGCTTTATCTGCTTGACGAGCCTATTGGCGGCGTTGACCCGGCGGCGCGCGATTATATTCTCAACACGATAATCGGCAACTACAACGAAAATGCGGCCGTGCTTATTTCTACGCACCTTATTGCAGACGTTGAGCCGGTGCTTACTCATGCTGTGTTTATAAAAAACGGAAAAATCGTAAGGGCTGGCGAGGTTGACGACATTAGACAAGAAACCGGCTCTTCTATCGATGCTCTTTTCAGGGAGGAATTCAAATGCTGACAGAAACAAAAAATCTTGAAAACAACAGGCCGGCTGACGGCATTGACATTAAGCTTTCGTTCAGCCGCTTCTTCAAGCTGCTCAAATATGAACTTGCCGCTTCAAGCAAGGTGCTTGTTCCGATTTATTGTGCGGTGCTTGTTATCGGTGTGCTGACGCGCTTTGCAGTGGCAAACAAGGTTGATTTTAAAAGCAGTTCATTCTCATTCTATTTTGAAATGAAAGGAATCATGGAATTTTTGTGCTTCAGCCTGCTTACGGCCGCTGTCTGCATCAGCATCGTGATTCTTACCGGCAGATTCAAGAAGTCTTTCTTCGGCAGCGAAGCTTATCTTAATTTTTCGCTTCCTGTCGGTGTTTCAAACCACCTTGCGAGCAAGCTTGTAAGCTGCATTATCTGGGGAATTGCATGCACTGCTGTCGGCTTGGTATCGTCTTTGACAGCATGGAACGGCTGGGGTAATGTCTCGTATTGGTTTGAAAATGAAAATGTTTGGAGTGTATTGGGTATCTGTTCAGGCTATATTCTCTGGCTTTCGTCAGGAATTCTGCTTTTCTTTTTGGCGATGTGCACAGGTCATATAGTGCCAAAGTTCAAGCGCGTGATTGAAATTCTGATTGTCATTGTAGGATTGACCATCGAAGGAAATGTTGCCGGCTACGTTGATAATTTGAGTTCATCTGATGCAGCTGCCTGCTTTATAGTGTTCGGAGTTCCGGTTGTTTTTTCTGCAATCTGGTTTGCAATCTGCTATTTGATTCTGCGCTTCAGGCTGGATATTGAATAACACTGAAGTAAAGGGGCTGTCAAATAACTTTATTGTCGCATCAAGTGCGACAATGCCAGTTTGTTCTTTTTAGACAGCCCCTTCTTCCTTATTTGCCTTGAATTCCGGCTTCAACGTATTTTTTCAGCTGAACTGCGGCAACTTTCGGGTTTGTTACAACGCCCGGCCCTGCAATGCAGCCACCCTCGCAAGCCATAACTTCAACAAGGTTCGGGTCTGCTTCGGTCTGCTGTACAGTACCAGCCTGAATCTTGCCGTAAGACGCAAGCTGCTTCATGCCGGCTTTGTTAAGGCCGTTGATAACCGCCGGTTTTAAGATTGACGGGTCTTTGAGCCTTATCTTAACAGATTCAGCAACGCCGCCAGTTATGGCAAAATTACGTGCAGAAGCTGTCGGAATTGTATTAAGCTCGGCAGCCGGTTCTTTTGCTACGTCAATTTCTTTAGCGATAAAAAGCGCGCCGATTTCTTCAACCGAAAGAACATAATCAACAAGCTCGTCGTCAAAGCCCTCGCGCCGTTTTGCAAGGCACGGCCCGATAAATACGCTCACGCAGTCAGGGTCTTCTTTTTTGGCAAGTTCTGCCGTATAGTGCATCGGGCTTCTCGTGTCAGAAATGCACGGCGCAAGTTCCGGCACATGAATGCGCACGGCGCGTACATAAGCCGAGCAGCACGAAGTTGTCATAAGCTTTTCGCCGTTTTTCATGCGCTCTTCAAATTCGTGTGCTTCTTTGTCGGCGCAGATGTCTGCACCGATTGCAACTTCCCAGACGCGGCCGAAGCCTGCTTTTAGAAGCGCGCTTTCAAGCTGGCCAGGTGCAGCCCTAAACTGAGCGGCTATCGCCGGCGCGTACATGGCGACAACTTTTTTGCCCGCCATAATGTGCTTAAGTACGTCCACAAGCTGACTTTTGTCCATCATCGCGCCGAAAGGACATTCGCGCATACAGTTTCCGCAGAAAATGCATTTGTCATAGTCTATGCGCTCTTTGCCGTTCTCGTTTTTGCTGATTGCGCCGACCGGGCAGGCTTCTTCGCACGGCACAGGAATCTTGATGATTGCGTGATATGGGCAGTTCTGCATACACAAGCCGCAGTTGACGCATTTGTCTTCGTCAATGTGAGCGCGGCCGTTCTTAATTTCTATAGCCTTTTTGCCGCAGTTCATCATACATGGGCGGGCAAGGCAGCCCTGACAGGCGTTTGTTACCATATAATGTGTGCGCACACAGGCGTTGCATGCTTCGTCCAATACGGTGAGCATAGGCCATGTCGGAGATTTTCTTTCCATTGCTTCAGAAGCAAATTCATTCAAAGGCTTTTCGTCGTCAGCGTCTTCAACTGAAAAACCGAGACGCGCCATTGTGCGCATACGCAAAATTTCGCGGTCGTGGTAAATACAGCAGCGGTGCGGTGTTGAACCTTTCGGCGCCATTTCTGCCGGAATTTTGTAGACCTGCGATTCAAGTTTGCCTTCAAGCTGAAGCTTTGCAATGCGCACAAGAATTTCACGCTTGATGAAAGCAGTCTTGTTGTTGAGATTAAGCATTTAATGCCGTCCTTATTTTTTCTATAACCGTTGTAACTGTGGCTTGCTGCACAACTTGTCCGTTGACAAGCACAAAAGGAGCTTTGCCACAAGATGAATCTTTACATTTTTCAAGGCATGGAATGCCCTCGACTTCGACTTTGCCGCGTAAATCTTGCGGCAGATTGTCTTCAAGAAGCATAATCTCTGATGCTCCCATAACGAAACAAGCTGTTCCTGTGCAAATTGAAACCCTGACTTTTCTCATAAAAAAACTCCTTCAAGCAAAAGTGCCCATAATCATCTTATTATACCTTGCATTTGCCGAATCAGCATCTTAAAAAAACTGAATATGCACTTCTTTCAGGTATTTTTCTTCCAGCATGGCCGCAATTTTCTTTATTACGTTGCGCCTTATCTCAAGCTCAACAGGCATATTCGGGTCCTGGTGCGCCTCGTTGATTTTTGTGCCGACTACAAACTGAATGCGGTCGCTGTCAAGAATCATCTCGACAAGTTTTGTTGCCGCATTCACACGTGTATATGCCGACTGTTCACCTTTTTCAAGCAATTCGGCGACCTTGCCCATCGTTATAATGCCCTCTGTAATCAGGTCTGCGCCGTCCATTTCAGAAAAAGGCGGAACTGTCGGGTCGGGGTCTTTAAGCTGCACCCTGATCTGCCTGTTAAGTTCTCTTGCAAGAATATTGGCTGTTGTACCACCGCATACGGCTTTTTTGCCGTCAAAAAGACTGAAAATGCGGGCAATGCTTGTGTCATTTTCTTTGTGCATTGGCGGACCTGTAATAATGAGCAGATCGCGCGGGTTTCTCGAATAGATTACGCCGCAGGTTATGTCGTCTTTCGCTTTATGGTTGTCATGAAACAAAGCCTCGCAGACTACAAGCCGCGCAAGATCGCGCGCACTTATCTGCGGATCAAGCAGAATCTTCTTCAAGATAAAATCCTGGACATTTGCCAGGCCCCACCCAAAAGGAAACGCTGCGCTGCCCATGCCTGCCTGCGTTACACCGTCAGAAAAGAACACAAGCCTGTCGCCTGGTCTTGCCTCGTACTGTGAATAATGCAGGTGCGCCTCGATTTTTGGGGCAGTAGACTTGTCTTTGCGCTCAAAAGTCGAGATGTCTTTTAAAGGCTCAACAACAGTCTGCTCGCGCACCAGAATATACGGCGGATTGTCGTACTCAACAATGCGTACAGTAGAATTCGGCTCAATATCGACAAGCGTAAATGTCGCGTAACTTATGCCGCGGTTCTGGCAGACAGGCAGCGTGTTCATTATAATTTCAGCTGCGCGCTTTACCGGAATGTCAGAAGCGACAAAACGCGTTGCCATTGTTGCGGTCAAAGTGGCAAGTACGCCGGCCTTTATGCCCGAGCCGAGACCGTCAGAAAGTGTGGTGATAACTCTGCCGTCAGCAGGATTTTTCTGCGAGAGAAAGACGTCACCTGGTGCACCCTGCTTGTGCTTGCAAACCTGATAATGCGCTACTTCGATAAAAGGCTTGTCACTGTTCATCTTCATCCTCTGAGAACGACTCAATAATTGAGTTAAGAATGGACTCTGATTCGGCGGCGTTTTCGCCTAGCAGAAACGCAATCTGCTGAACAACCGACAGGTTCTTGTCTATAACCTTTTTTGCCTGGCTTATAATTCTGTGCTTCTGAACTTCCGGGGCGGTAACATCTTCGATAACGCCGCCTGCAATAGATTCTTTTTCAATTGCAAAGACTGAAACATGAAAAATCTTCTTGCCTTCGTGCACGTCGCGGTCAATTACATCAGGGCCGTTTGTCGAGATAACGTCAGAGAAAAAGCGCGCAAAACCTGTAAGCTTGTCCAAAGCCGCGCCTTCCATTCCGGGTTTAATTTCGTACATTTCAAGAACGTCTGAACCCAAAAGCCGCGCAAAGTTTTCGTTACATTCAACAATTTTTAGGTCTTTGTCTGCAATAACTACGCCGCCCGGAATTGCGCGTATAAGACCGTTCGCCTTTTTCTGCGCAAGCTTCCGCATATAAGAAACGCACATTGTCTTTTCTGCTCTGTTGTCAAGCATAGCCTCGGCAAATGCACGGCATGTGTCATAGCCGCAGCTCGCGCAGTTTACCTCGTCAATTGACGAATATTTTCCGACTGTACGGAGCGCGTCGCGTATTTCTTCTTCTGTGTGTGCCGCTCTTGGAATTGCGTTTACAGGCAGTGTACCTTGGAGCGCAGGCCGTTTTTCCAATGCTTCTTTCGGCAGTGTTTTTTCCACTTTGTCGGCATACTGCATAAGCTGAACATGGCGCAGGGCAGATGCGGCTTTCTGTTTTGTTACAGGCCCGTTGATGCAGCCGCCCTTGCACGCAAGCAGCTCCATAAAAAGCGGTTCTTTCAAACCTGAAACATCAAGACCTTCTAAGGCTTCTTTTATAAGACCTATGCCGGAAACAGACATTGAGCGGATAGGGTTGCCGTAATTGTTGACAGACGCAATCATGCCGCCGCCGACAGGGTAGAGTGCACCCTGCGCTGCTTTTTGCGGAATAAATCTGTCGTCCTCTTTGGGAGAGCAGTTATACGGTGTGATTCCTTCTTTTGAGAGCCACTTTCTTAGATTTTCAAACGTTATCGCTGCATCAACCTCTGAAAATGAGTCTGCCTCGCCTTTTTTTGCGATGCACGGTCCTATAAAGATTACACCGGTGTCGTCGCCGTAGATTTTCTTTAAGTAGCGCGCATGTGCCAAAAGCGGCGAAGCGCAGTCTGTTATGTAAGGCGCATAACTGCTCATGTACTGCTTGATGAATTCAACTACAGACGGACATGCCGAAGAAAGAAAAAGCTTCTGTCCGTTTTTGTTTTTTACCATTTTGTTGAATTCTTCTGAAAGATGAGAAGAGACAAAATCTGCGCCCAGAGCCGTTTCTGAAACACCCCAGAAGCCGAGCTTTTTTAGCGCGGCGACAATCTGTTCTGGCGAATATTCCGAAAATTCAGAAGCAAAAGACGGTGCAAGTGAGACAATTACGCGGTTCTTTAAGCGAATAAGCTGTTTTGCTTTTTGAATGTCGTCACGCACATGCTTTGCTTTTGCCGGACAGTTGATTACGCAGTTTCCGCACATTATGCAAAGCTCTGAAACGACCATTGCATGGCCGTTCTCTACACGGATTGCCTTGACAGGGCATTGACGTATACATTTGTAGCAGTCCTGACATTCAGTCTGCTCTGTATAAATTGGATAGAGAAAATTCATTGCGGATTCTCCTGTAAGAGTTCATGCTGAAGCAAATCTATTAAGCCTTCTGAATAGACATTTGAAAAAAGCTTGTCGTCTATGCGGATATTCGGGCCATGCTTACATTCGCCTTCGCATAGGCAGCCGCGCACTTGAACTGAATCAGACAAGTTATATTCTTCTATGAATTTTTGAATAATCTGAGTGTTCTTTGAATTTCCTCTGCTGAAACATGAACTGCCCATGCACACCGTTATAGTTTTCATATAAGCCCCCGGATATCTTGTACTGTTGTCTTATTCTATATTTATTTATCGAAATCAGCAAGTACATAAGGGTTTCCGCTTGAATTATTTTTTGCTTGTTTTAGTTTTTTCTCTTGCCGTTTTGATATTAAATCAGTATTTTTAGATTATAAAAGTAAGAAAGGCGCAGATAATACGCTTTTGAAAAGCCTATCATTTTTAAGGAGATATACGAAAAATGGCAAAAGAATTGCTTTTTAACGAAGAAGCTCGCAAAAAGCTGCTTTCTGGTGTTGAACAGATTTCACGCGCAGTAAAAGTTACGCTCGGCCCGAAAGGCCGCAATGTTTTATTGGACAAAAAATTCGGTGCACCGACTGTAACAAAAGACGGTGTTTCTGTTGCAAAAGAAGTTGAACTTGAAGACCATTTTGAGAACATGGGCGCACAGCTCTTGAAAGAAGTTGCAACAAAGACAAACGATGTTGCCGGTGACGGAACAACAACCGCAACAGTTCTTGCATATTCAATGGTACGCGAAGGCCTTAAAGCTGTAGCAGCCGGCATGACACCTATTGAACTTAAACGCGGTATGGATAAAGCAACAGCCCTTGCTGTTGAAGAAATCAAGAAGAATTCAAAAGAAATCAAAGGTTCAGAAGAAGTTTCACACGTTGCTTCTGTTTCTGCAAACAACGATGCAGAAATCGGCAAGATTCTTGCTGAAGCAATTGAAAAGGTCGGTAAAGACGGCGTTATTACAGTTGAAGAAGCCAAGACAATGGAAACAACTACAGACTTTGTTGAAGGTATGCAGTTTGACCGCGGCTACATTTCACCGTATTTCGTAACAGACCGCGACAGAATGGAAACAGTTTTCAATGATTGTCTGATTCTTATCCACGACAAGAAAATCTCTAACATGAAAGATTTGCTTCCGCTTCTCGAAAAAGTTGCCCAGACAGGCAAGCAGCTTCTCATTATTGCAGAAGACATCGACGGCGAAGCACTTGCAACATTGATTGTGAACAGCATCCGCGGCACACTCAAGACTTGCGCTGTTAAGGCTCCTGGTTTCGGCGACCGCCGCAAGGCAATGCTCGAAGACATCGCCATTCTTACAGGTGGCGAAGTTATTACAGAAGACCTCGGCCTCAAGCTTGAGAACACAGACATTTCACAGCTCGGCAAGGCTAAGTCTGTTAAGATTGACAAAGACAACACAACAATCATCGACGGTGCAGGCAAAGAAAAAGAAATCAAAGACCGCATCGCTCAGATTAAGGCTCAGATTGAAGAATCTTCAAGCGAATATGACAAAGAAAAGCTCAAGGAACGCCTTGCAAAGCTCGCTGGCGGCGTAGCAGTTATTAACATCGGTGCTGTTACAGAAGTTGAAATGAAAGAGAAGAAGCACAGAGTTGAAGACGCTCTTTCTGCGACACGCGCAGCCCTCGAAGAAGGCATCGTAGCAGGCGGCGGCCTTGCACTTATTCAGGCTTCAAAAGCACTCGACAAGGCTGATGAATCAGGCCTTTCAGACGACGAAAAGGTCGGCTTCAAGATTGTTAAGCGCGCTCTCGAAGAGCCAATCCGCCAGATTGCAGAAAACGCTGGCGTTGACGGCGCAGTTATTGCAGACCGTGCAAAGAACGAAAAGAAGGGCATCGGCTTCGACGCTTCTAAGATGGAATGGAAAGACATGTTCGAGTCTGGAATCATCGACCCGGCAAAGGTAACACGTTCAGCTTTGCAGAACGCCGTTTCAGTTGCAAGCCTTCTTCTTACAACAGAATGCGCAATCACAGATATTCCTGAAAAGAACCCGGCTCCAGCTATGCCAGCCGGCGGAATGGGCGGCATGGACGGAATGTATTAATTCCTGAAATGACGGAATGACAAAAGGCTGTCTGAGAAATCAGACAGCCTTTTTTTTGTTTTCAAGCATTTAATCGTGGCAAAAAACGCGGAATATTATCTTATATTTTTTCTGCTTTTAACCGGTTTGCAAGTTTTTTGTCAAACGTAAAGACATCTTCGCCCAATATTTTCTTTCGGGCTATAATGATGCAGTCAACAAAATCAAATTTGGTTTCTGAATATAGTGAAACAGCGGTTGTTATCACGTCTGTATTTTCTATAGAAATTTCATCGAATATTGGCAAAATAATAGACTCAATTTCTTCGCGAGGGATATTGTACAATTTGATAAGGACGTAGATAACTTCTGCGATTATTTCCGGCAAAGTAAAAGCACCAGATTCTATTATAGTCGCCGCTTCATCAGCTTGCTCCGGAATGTCGTTCAGCAGATAACGTAAAATTACATTCGTATCTACAAGCGTCATTTTTCTGCCTCAGAAAAAGTCATTGAGGCGACATCGGCTTCTTTTTCGATAAGTGCAGGGTTCGCATATTTTGAAGCAATGCCACGGCATGATTTTTTTGCAACGGCAGGCTGTTCGTCTACAACAATCATGGCTTGCTGATTTACTTTGAACTGCATCTTTCCTAACGGCACAAATACATGCCCATCATAATATGCTTTTACTGCAATCATATTGTTTCTCCTTTATCGCATTATATCACATAGAATAGAAAAACGCCATTTCATACAAAACAATGGCAAAAAACGCGGAAGAGGGGTATCATGTGCTTATGAAGACTAACGACAAGCCTGTGGTGGCATTGATTTATGACTTTGACGGCACGCTTTCGCCCGGCAACATGCAGGAATTCAGCTTTATTAAGGCGCTGAACATGAGCGCGGGCGAATTCTGGCAAAAGACGAACAAGCTTTCTGAAGATAATGACGCGAGCAGCATTCTCTGCTACATGAAGACAATGCTTGACGAGGCGAAGTACCGAAATATTTCGATTTCGCGCAAGTCGTTCACGCAGTTCGGCAAAGAGATTGAGCTTTTTGAGGGCGTTGCCGCCTGGTTCAAGACGATAAACGAATACGGAAAATCGAAAGGGCTTGAGATAAAGCATTACATAAATTCTTCCGGCTTAAAAGAGATGATTGAAGGCACGTCGATTGCGGCTGAATTTGAGCAGATTTTTGCGTGTTCCTTTTTATACAACTCAGACGGAATCGCCGTGTGGCCGGGTGTGGCGATTGACTATACCACAAAGACGCAGTTCATCTTTAAGATTAACAAAGGCATAAAAGAAATCAGCGATTCAGTTGAGATAAACAAATTCGTGCCAGACAACGAAAGGCCGGTGCCGTTCAAGCGCATGATTTATTTTGGCGACGGCGAAACTGATATTCCGTGCATGAAGCTTGTAAAGCAGAACGGCGGCTATTCGGTTGCGGTCTATAAGCCCGGCGACGCAAAGAAACAGCGCAAGGCAGAGCAGCTGATTCTTGACGGGCGCGTCAATTTTGTTTCGCCTGCAAATTATAAGCTGAAAGGTGATGTCTACAACATCGTTTCGGTGATTCTTGACAAGATAAAATCTGACTACGATTTTGACAATCTTTTGGCAGAACATAAGCACGGCGCGGAGAAGATGCTTAAAAAATGCTGAGCTTTTCTAAAAGCGGCCGCAACGGAGACGCGCCGCCTGAATGCAGAATCCAAAGGTCAAGGCGGCGCTCGATAAGTTTGTGCATAAGCGATGACGGCGCGGTTCTGGTAAAAGCGCCGCTTTTTATGAGCGATGCTGCAATCAGCAAGTTTCTGGCTGAAAAGCAGGGCTGGCTCGACAAAAAGCTTAAAGAAGCTGCCGCTGCCCGGCAAGAAGTTGAGCGGCTCGGCTTTTTTTCAGCTGAAGAGCTTGCGGCAATCAGAAAAAGAGCGAAAGAAATCATCCCGGAGCGGGTGGCGCATTACTCAAAGCTTTCGGGCATCTCTTACGGCAGAATCTCGATAAGGCTGCAAAAATCGCGGTGGGGCAGCTGCAGCGCGCACGGCAACCTCAACTTCAATTGTCTGCTTGTGCTTATGCCGCCAGAAATTCT
>CADBUT010000331.1 GCA_902797925.1 uncultured Spirochaetaceae bacterium | reverse complement strand
TGCTTAAAGTACATAATTTCGGTATTAATAATTCTAATAAAATGTATAGTGGAACTACACAAAATTCGGTGATTTTTATGAAAATACTATATATATAGCTTGTATTATTCTGTTTGCGGCACTATATTTATATAGAGATAATCAAAAAAGGAGCTTTGAATCAAATGGCAAGTCTTGTATTGCTGCTTGTATTTCTTGCAGTTATGATTTGTGTCGGTATTTGGGGTATGAGAAAAACCGCAACCCTGAATGACTTTTTCTTGGGCGGACGTTCAGTAGGTCCGTGGATGAGTGCCTTTGCTTATGGCACAACTTATTTTTCGGCTTCTGTATTCATCGGTTTTGCCGGAAAACAGGGCTGGGGATTCGGCCCGAGCGCGCTGTTAATCGGTATCGGTAACGCGATTGTAGGTGCATTTGCGGCGTGGTTCATTCTTGGCCGCCGCACACGGCACATGACACAGAACCTCAACACAATGACAATGCCGGAATTTCTTGAAGCACGTTTTGACAGCGACCATATCAAAATGATTGCGGCCGTTATCATTTTTATTTTCCTTCTGCCTTATTCAGCCGGTATCTTCAAGGGACTTGGTCATCTTTTTGAGTCAACTTTCCATATAAGCTTTGATTTTGCGCTGATTATTCTTGTAGTTATCACTGGTATTTATCTTGTTCTCGGCGGTTATTTTGCCGTAACAGTTACTTCGTTTATTCAGGGAATCATCATGCTTGTGGGCGCGGCTTTGATGCTTACAGTGCTTATCGTAAAAGCAGGCGGTCTTACACAGGCAATTCAGACTGTAAACACAAATTATCCGGCTCATGTGCCTGTTGCACAGCAGCCGAGCTGGCTTACAGTTGCATCGCTCATTTTTATGACGAGCGTCGGTTCTTGGGGCTTGCCTCAGATGGTGCAGAAATTCTACGCCATCAAGAACGAGCAGGTTATCCCGAAAGCGGCAATCATCACCACAATTTTCTCTTTAGTAATCGGTATTACGGCTTATGGTTCTGGCGTGCTTGCACACGTTTTCATGAACAACGATACTGTTCCGCGTCTTGCAAGTGGCGGCATCAACTTTGACCAGATTATGCCAAACCTTTTGTCTACAGAACTGCCTGAAGCATTGCTTGCAATTATCATGCTTTTGATTCTGTCAGCTTCAATGTCTTCTCTTGCAAGCCTTGTTCTTGTAAGCGCAAGCTCAATTACAGTAGACTTGTACAAAGGTTACCTTCACAAAGACATTACCGAAAAAGGCTCTGTAATTATGATGCGCTCTTTGAGCGTTGTATTCATTTTTGCGACATATCTCATTTCAAAGCTTCAGCTCGGCTTTATCGTAACCTTGCAGTCGCTTTCTTGGGGCGTTCTGTCTGGTGCTTTCCTTGCGCCGTATCTTCTCGGAATTTACTCAAAGAAGATTACAAAAGCCGCAGCTTATGCAGGTATTTACACAGGTGCAGGCACTGCTATTATTCTTACAATGACAATGGGTGCTGCAAACTCTGCTTTGGCGGCCTCTATTGCAATTATCGTGCCTTTCTTTGTAGTGCCGCTTGTAAGCGCATTTACACCAAAAGTAGATAAAGCAATCCTCGACAAAGCCTTCGCTGCCAAGTCTGAATAACATATTCTGACTGGCGAAAATCCGCTATATCATGTCCGTCGTTCTGTCAGCGTGAAAACCGCCGGCAGAACGCGCGCATGAGCCGCAAGTTTCTCTTAAACAGACGTATCCTGAAATTTTAGTTTTCCGGACACGTCACTGATAGACAGATTAAGCACTATCTTGTAAAATTAGAATCTGCTTAAGTTTGCGTTGCAGACTGATGATTGATTTTTAAATTGGAAGAATTATGAAAGATATGGTTTTGCTTGGCGATGAAGCTTTCGCACTTGGAACGCTTCATGCCGGTCTCTCTGCCGGTTTCGGTTATCCGGGTACTCCGTCTACAGAAATTATGGAGTATTTAATTGACAATTATGAACGTAATCGTGCTAAAGATGCACAGACACCTGTCGCACAATGGTGTTCAAACGAAAAAACAGCTTTAGAAGCTGCCCTCGGTGTTTCTTTTGCAGGACGCCGTGCTGTTGTTACAATGAAGCACGTCGGCTTGAATGTTGCGGCTGACCCGTTTATGAACGCTGCTCTCTGCGGCATTAAAGGCGGCTTGATTATTGCCGTTGCCGATGATCCGAGTATGCACTCAAGCCAGGGCGAGCAGGACAGCCGCTTCTACGCCGACTTTGCGATGGTTCCGTGCTTTGAGCCGACAACACAGCAGGAAGCTTATGAAATGGCGTTTGAAGCTTTTGACGTTTCAGAAAAATACCATGTTCCTGTAATTATGCGCTTTGTAACGCGCCTTTCGCACAGCCGCGCCGTCATTCATGCTGATGAATCAAAAATCAGACCGCAGAACAAGCTTGAAAAAGCCGACCGCAAGGAATGGATGCTTCTGCCTGCTCTTGCCCGCAAAAACTACGAGCGCATGATTGCAAAACAGGACGAGCTTGTAGCTTACACAACAGCTTCAAAGCGCAACCCGCTCGTGCTTAACCCTAAGCGCAAAGACCTTGCAATCGTTACAGGCGGTCTTGGCGGAAACTATTTCCTTGAAAATCTTGAAGACTATAAAGCTTTTTGCGAGAAGAAATTCCCAGGGCTCGGCATTCCTTCAACATTGCACATCGGAACGCTTCCGCTTCCGCTTGATTCGCTTAAAAAGCTTGCAGATACAGCTGAAACAATTCTCGTAATCGAAGAAGGTCAGCCTTTCCTTGAAAAGCAGCTCCGCGGCGTTCTTCCGCAGAAAACAAAGGTTGTCGGCAAATTCACCGGGCTTTTGCCACGCGCCGGCGAGCTTAACCCGGATTTGGTGCGCAAGGCTTTGGGGCTTGAGCCTAACAAGACTGCGCTTTCAGAAACAGCAGGCATCGCTGATTTCTGTGCTAACTTGCCGGGCCGCCCGCCGCAGCTTTGCAACGGCTGCCCGCACATGGATTCATATACTTCGCTCAACAATGCTGTTGCGGCTCTTGTTGAAAAAGCGGGCAAAGACAATGTTACAGTTAATGCCGACATCGGCTGCTATGCGCTTGGCGGTGCCGCACCTCTTAATGCGGCTGAATCAATCGTCTGCATGGGCGCATCAATCGGCATGGC
>CADBUT010000330.1 GCA_902797925.1 uncultured Spirochaetaceae bacterium | reverse complement strand
TTCCCGATAATAGAAGTATGGGTAAAAGCACTAAAAAAACAGATGAAAGCTTTTTTGCAAAACTTTTCGGGGGACTTTTTGTTTCAGCAGACCCGGAAGCAGAAAAAAGACGTGCATTAAAGCTTATCGCAAAACAAATTGTAAAATCAAAGTACAAGTTCTACAAATGTCAGCAAAACCAAGTGCAGCCGGTAATGGCAAAATGGTTTTATGATTTATACAAGGCTCTCTCGCCTGCACAGGCTCTGCTTGCAACACCGCAGGCTGTAAACGTACTAAAGAACTGCATTATTGACTATTCGCTTTCAAGCAAACAGAAAGAACGGGCAGAACTTCTCACCGATGAATCTATTTCACAGCGTGCTTCTACTATGGCTATCAAAGATCTTTCAAAGCAGGTTAAAAGTGACTTGGACGCCTTGATAGCAGAATTTGACCAGAACAGAATTGCTTCTATAAATGGGCTTTATTCCCTTTTTATTTCATTCAGCTCATTCGTAACTTTTGACTATTACTTCCTGCTCAAGAAATTTGATTCTAGCTTTCACGAAAGAGATTTCTCAAGCACGCCGGCTTTTCAGGCAATAAAAGGTGATTATATCGTTGATGATTTGAAAGACTTTATGGCAGTTGCATGGCCTCTGCGCTCAAAAGCTAACTGGCCGGCAATGTTCAAATTTATCAAGGAATATAAAGCAACAGAAGTTCTTCCGGCTTCAGTATGGAATAAAATTCTTTCAAGAATTTCAGATGTGCGTTCAAGTGAAATTTTTGAGCAGATGATAGCCTATATTTCTGAAAATCCAGATTACAGGTATCAGGCTAAAGAAAAAGCAGAGCATGTTGTTGATACATATATAGAACAGACCCGCAACAGAGTTGAGAATCTGCTTAAAAAGCTTACAACTGAAAAAGCAAATTCCAAGACTGACGAGCTTTTGAAAGCGCTTTTTGGTAACACAAAAGTTGTAATGCTCAAGAACTACACAGAAGAATCACAGGCACTGAATGCAAAGCGCACTACACTCCGTTTTGCTTACTGCCAGCCTTTAAACTATATGAAGGCATTTCTCAACGACTACTTTAAGAAAGACGTCCGTGAAGTTTATGACCTTGTAATTATGCGCGGAAAATGGACAGACCAGGACAGATCAAAGCAGGTTTCTAACGCATACAATGAATTTCTTGAATTCTCAAACCAGATTACTGCGCTAGACGAATTTGTTGGCAGTGCAATCAGTTCAGGCAAAAGCAGACCGCTTCTGCCGACAGGAAGAGACATCAATCAGGAAGCACATTACATACTTACAAGAGGCGCACAGGATTTGGTGCTTATCGCAAAGTATTTGAAGCTGCTTATTGACGACTGCACAAACCCGAAAGCAGAACTTCTTATAAACTGGAAAGAGGTTGAGCGTGCGGCAGAGTCGCCAATCAAGAATATGATGGCTGCTGTCTATAAGAAAATCTACCTTTTCGTTTCGTTAATGCAGATTTATCTTACAGAAGGAAAAAACGTCTAGTTTCAGCCTTCTCAACGAAAAGAGAGCTGCCTGAAAAAGCTGTGTCATACTGAACTTGTTTCGGAATGACATAAAAGTTTTTTTCGGGACAGCTCTTTTTTTTTCTAAAGTTTTTTTTTCACTAACCGATAACATAAATGAAGTGCTGCTTATGGCACTCAAACTCTTTTAACAGTTTAAAAAGATGGAATCCATAAAGGAGGTTCACCATGGTAGATATGACATCTGGTCTTTTAAGCACATATTCATACTCTTATGCTTCAACGCATAATGCAAGCGGAAAAGTCGCTGTTCCTGTAAAGCCGTATATGGTGATTTATTCCCAGTTGGAGCATATCTCCGGATATGCAGACCCTAAAGGTTCAAACAGTATTTCGCTCAACAAAGTTTATATGCTCAATACGCTGATTGATAAAGTTTCTTCTTCAAACGTTGATTCAGCATCAAAAAAGATAGACACAACAGGGCTTTCTGAAGAACAGCTTGACAGCATGATTTCTGATTATCAGGCTAAACTTCAGACACAGCTCAGCACGGCAAAAGCGAACCCGTATGCTGTAATTCCTGCCGGTTTAACAGGAAACGCTGTAGATTTTATGGCTTAAGATTTTTTTCTATAACGATACATAAAACCTTTTTTCCAGCAGCCGTCGAAGTAAAATTCGGCGGCTGTTTTTATTTTAAAGTTTATTCTGCCATTGAATTTTTCATATTAAAAAGCTATTATCTCTATCTGAGGATTATTCCTTATAGTGTAATTTTTTTCTGGCTTTTGCCAGATTTTATAGGAGTCTTACATGACACTTAATGACATTAAAAACCCGAAAATCAAAGCTTGGGTTGAAGAATGTGTAAAGATGTGTGAACCGGACGAAGTTTACGTTTGCGACGGTTCTACAGAAGAGTATGACCGCTTGATGCAGAAATGCGTAAAAGCAGGTCTTGCAACTCCTCTCAAGAAGAAGCCGAACAGCTTCCTTTTCCGCTCGCTTCCTAGCGACGTAGCCCGTGTTGAGGGACGCACATTCATTTCTTCTGTAAAAGAAGAAGATGCTGGTCCAACAAACCACTGGATTGACCCAAAAGAATTGAAAGCAACAATGAAAGGTCTTTACAAGGGCTGTATGCACGGCCGCACAATGTACGTAATTCCTTTCTGCATGGGTCCGCTCGGTTCACCAATTTCTAAGAACGGCATTGAACTTACAGACTCTGAATACGTTGTTCTTAACATGGACATCATGACTCGCGCAGGCGAAAAGGTATGGCAGTACTTTGGTACTGACGGCGACTGGGTTCCATGTCTCCACTCAGTTGGTAAGCCATTGAACAACGGCGAAAGCGACAACGGCATCTGGCCTTGCGCAGACGTTGAGCACAAATACATCAGCCAGTTCCCAGAAGAGCACCTCATCTGGTCTTACGGTTCAGGTTACGGTGGAAACGCACTTCTCGGAAAGAAGTGCTTCGCTCTCCGCATTGCTACAGTTTTGGCACGCGAAGAAGGCTGGCTCGCAGAGCACATGCTTATCCTCAAGCTTACAAACCCGAAAGGCGAAGTTAAGTACGTTACTGGCGCATTCCCGTCAGCTTGCGGCAAGACAAACCTTGCTATGCTTATCCCGACAATTCCGGGCTGGAAAGTTGAGACAATCGGCGACGACATCGCTTGGATGAAGTTCGGCGATGACGGACGTCTTTATGCTATCAACCCAGAAGCAGGTTTCTTCGGTGTTGCACCGGGAACTTCAGAAGAATCAAACAAGAACGCTTTGATTTCTGCTTCAAAGAACACAATCTTCACAAACTGCGCCCTCACAGAAGACGGCGATGTTTGGTGGGAACAGATTGGCTATCCTGCAAAGGGCAAGCTTGTTGACTGGAAAGGCCAGACACGCGATGCTCTTCCAAAAGACAAATCACCAAAGGGCGAAGAATTCGCTCACCCGAACGCACGCTTTACAGCACCTGCTTCACAGTGTCCTTGTATCGCAAAAGAATGGGAAGACCCGAAAGGTGTTCCAATTTCTGCAATCTTGTTCGGCGGCCGCCGTCCATCAACTGTACCTCTCGTACATCAGGCACGCAACTGGAACCACGGTGTATTCTTGGGCTCTATCGTAGGTTCAGAAATCACAGCTGCTTCTACAATCAACGCTGCTGAAGTCGGAAAAATCCGCCGCGACCCATTCGCAATTCTTCCGTTCTGCGGCTACAACATGGGCGACTACTTCCAGCACTGGGTAGATGTAGGCAAGGCTGCTAAAGATCAGGACAAATTGCCGAAGATTTTCTACGTAAACTGGTTCCGCAAGGACGAAAACAACAAAGATCTTCCGGGCGGATTCATGTGGCCAGGCTACGGCGACAACTCACGCGTTCTCGCATGGATCTTCGACCGCTGCGACGGCAAAGACAATGCTGTTGATACACCAATCGGTTTCATGCCGAAAGAAGGCGCAATCAACACAGACGGTTTGGCTGACTACTACAAGAAAGTTCTGCCAGAAATCCTCAAAGTTGATACAGCCGGCTGGTTGAAAGAAGTTAAGGACATCAGAGAGAATCACTATCCGAAGTTCGGCAAGCACTTGCCAAAAGAACTTTCAGACTGTCTCGATGACCTCGAAAAAAGACTTTCTAAATAATTTAAGCTTAACCGCTTGAACTGAAGCTCCGCAAATACTGCGGAGCTTTTTTTATGGCATGGCAGAAAGTTTGACAGACGTATTTACTTGTGTATATACTGAAAATAACGGAGGCAGAATTATGGTTTGTACG
>CADBUT010000329.1 GCA_902797925.1 uncultured Spirochaetaceae bacterium | reverse complement strand
GAGCAAGGCAAAGCACGTCAAAGAGCTTTCAGAGATTATCGCGCAAAAATACGGAAAAGACGCCGGAACTTGCAGCTTTGACCGCATTTCGGCAAATCCGTTTCCACGCACGCGCGAAGAATTCATGGAGCTGCCCGGTGTTGGCAGAAAAACCGCAAATGTTATGCTCAATGTGCTTTATCACGCGCCTGTAATGCCGGTGGACACGCACCTTTTGCGGCTCGCACCGCGGCTCGGTCTTTCTGAAGCAAAAACGCCGGAAGGAGTTGAAAAAGACCTGCTCGAAAAGATTCCGGAAAAATATCTACAAGACGCACACCATTGGCTCATTCTTCACGGCCGGTATATCTGCACGGCGAGAAACCCGAAATGTTCAGACTGCATCATTTGCGGCATCTGTCCAAAAAACGGCGTAGAGTAACTGCAACATGCGGCTTGCCGGGCAAAGCAATCAAATTTTTCAGCCTTTTGAAAAACCGCAATTGTAAAAACGCCCGAATTTTGCTATTCTTTTTCAGTATTTTTCAGCTTGAAAGGAGCTTTTATGAAAGAGTGGATTGAGAAAAATCTTACGATTGACGTTGTTATAAACCTTTTTGGCGTTGTCGTTGCCTTATTTGTCTTTTCTTTGGCCTACAAAATTTTACGCAAATATCTTAAGCGGACTGTTTTTAAGAAATTAAAGCCGCAAACGGTAATGATAATCGAAAAAGGCATAAAATACATCTTTACGGTGTGCGTTATCCTTTATGTGCTTAATCTTTTCGGTATCAACCTTTCTGCGCTGTTGGGCGCAGCCGGAATTGCCGGTATCGCGGTTGGTTTTGCCGCCCAGACTTCTGTGAGCAACATTATCAGCGGTTTCTTTGTTTTGAGCGAACACGCCTTTCAGATTGGCGACTTCATCACGGTGAACGACATAAGCGGCACAGTCTTTACGATTGACCTGCTTTCTATAAAGCTGAAAACACCTGACAATCAGCTTGTGCGCATTCCGAATGAGGCCGTAATTCAGACAAGCCTTATAAACGTGTCTTACAACGACGAGCGGCGTTTTTCTCTGCCGGTTGGCGTGTCTTATAACAGCAACTTGCAGCAGGTTGAAGACACATTGCTGAAAATTGCGGCCGAAACGCCGCTTGTGCTTGCTGACCCAGCCCCGAAAGTTTTCTTCAACTCATTTGACGATTCAGCCGTAACGCTTACGCTTGCCGCCTGGTGCAAGAAGCCGGACTTCCTCAACATGAAGAACAACCTTATCAAGAACGTGCATCAAGGCTTAAGAGATGCAGGCATCGAGATTCCTTTCCCGCAACTCGACGTGCATTTTGACAAAATCCAAAACGCACAGAACGCTTAATAAGCAAGTCTGAAAACTGAACAAAGGCTGCCCGACATAGCCGCACATGCTACTGTCGGGCTCTTTTTATCAATAATGCGGCGGTTTGCGGTTCGGTATTTCGTCTTCTTGAGATTCAATAAGTTCGGAAAGTTTTGCTTTTAAGCCCCGGTTCTCAGCTTTAAGCTTATCTATTGTTTCGGTATGCTCAACAGTGATTTTCTGAATCTTGGTCATAAAATCTTCTAAATAAGACAGTTTTATTTCAATTTCGGTCAAGCGGTTGTTAGTTTCGTTTTCCATAAATTGATTATACAAGTTATCAGGCTTTTTTAAAAGCAAAAAGGGCTGCCCTTATTAATAACGCAGCTTCCGAAACAAGTTCGGAATGACGCCACGGTATTAAAGACAGCCCTTTCGGTTCAGCGTTTAACGCCGAAAAGCTTAGTTATTTGTGTACAAATCTCTTGGTGTGTAGTGAGTGTGCAGCAAGTGATGTGCTTTCTCACTGTTCGGTTTGCCAAAATATTTGTCGTAAATCTGTGTAATAAGCGGGTTCTGGTGTGAACAGCGGATTTCGTGTGTTTCATCGTCTTTGTACAATGCAGCAGCACGTTTTTCGCGCAATTCATCGCAGTGGCCGTATGGCTGACCGCCGCCAGTTACACAACCGCCCTTACATGCCATAACTTCGATGAAGTCATAAGGTCTTTCTTTGCCTTCAGCAGCTGCTTTGCGGATTTCCTGAACGACAGCATCAACATTGCCCATCTGATGGATTACGGCAATCTTAACTTTTGTTCCGTTCAAATCTACAACAGCTTTCTTTACGCCTTCAAGACCGCGGACAGGTGTGTAGTTTACATCGCCGAGCTCTTTGCCTGTAACAAGCTTGTATGCTGTGCGGACAGCAGCTTCCATAACACCGCCTGTTGCACCGAAGATTGTGCCTGCGCCTGTGTATGGTCCGATTGGGTTGTCAGCCTGTGAATCTTCAAGATTTACAAAGTCGATGCCGGCCTGTCTGATGAGAGTTGCAAATTCACGTGTAGTAAGAACCATATCTACATCTGGTGCGCCAGAAGACTTCATATCATCGTTTCTGCGTGCTTCGTAAGCTTTTGCTGTACATGGCATGATAGAAAGATGGAAAATCTTTTCAGGTTTGATGCCGACCTGTTCTGCCCAGTAAGTCTTTGTTACAGCACCCTGCATCTGCTGAGGTGATTTTGCTGTAGAAAGGTTCGGCAGCAAGTCATGGTAGTTCTTTTCAGCATAGTCAACCCAACCTGGGCAGCAGCTTGTGAACATCGGAAGAGCGCCGCCTTTTGTAAGACGTGTAACAAGCTCTGTTCCTTCTTCCATGATTGTAAGGTCAGCAGCAAAGTTCGTATCGAATACATACTTGAAGCCGAGCATTCTGAGAGCTGTGTAAATCTTTCCAGTTGTCAAAGATCCGACCGGCATACCGAATTCTTCGCCGAGTGCAGCGCGTACAGAAGGAGCAATTGAAGCAACTGCTGTAATTTCTGGGTCTGCAACCTTGTTGAATACGCTTTCAACTGGTGTGTGGTATGTAATTGCGCCTGTAGGACAATGTGCAGCACACTGACCGCAGCGGATACATGGGCTGTGAGCCAGGTCAACGCCGGCAACAGGACCGATAACAGTCTTGTCACCGCGGCCTGTGTATTCAAGTGCCCATACATTCTGCATAATCTGACATGTTTCAACACAGCGGCCGCAGCTGATACACTTCTTGCGGTCAAAAACGATTGCTTCATAAGAAGCGTCTGTCGGCTGCTCTCTGATAATCTTTGTGAAGCTGTTCTTGCGGAGACCGAAATCTGCTGCAAGCTTCTGAAGCTCACACTGACCGCTTCTGTTGCACTTAAGACAATCATCAGGATGGTTTGCAAGAATCAGTTCAAGAACAGTTCTGCGGGCCTTTGTCAGCTCAAGGTCATTTGTTACAATATTCATGCCTGGTGTACAAGCTGTGCAGCAGGCACGGGCCATACGAGCACGGCCAGTTCTTGGGTCTACGTTCTTGATAACGCAGATACCGCAAGATGCCCATGCCGGCAGGTCTTTGTTATAACAAAGTGAAGGAATCTTTATATTTAACTTTTCAGCAGCCTGCAGAATGGTTGTTCCTTCTTCTACAGAAACAGGCTTGCCGTTAATAGTAAGGTCAATCATTGATGCTTCCCCTTATTTCTTGATAATTGCACTAAATTTACAGTTAGCCATACAAGCACCGCATTTCAGACACTTGCTCTGGTCAATTGTCTTCCATGCAAGCTTCTTGCCTTCCTTAACCTCGTTTTTCGGGTTGTTGACAATAGCATTTGCAGGACAGTTCTTTGCACAAAGACCACAGCCGATACACTTGTTCTCATCAATAATGAACTGCAGGAGATGCTTACATTTGCCTGCAACGCATTTCTTGTTCTGAATATGGTCGATGTATTCCTGTTCAAACTTCTTGATTGTTGAAAGAGTCGGGTTAGGAGCTGACTGACCGAGTGCGCACAATGAACAAGATTTCATTGCCTGACCGATGTCCTTAAGCTTCTGCAAGTCTTCCATTTCGCCCTTGCCGTTGGCGATTTTGTCAAGAATTGTGTGCATCTGGCGTGTACCGATGCGGCACGGTGAACATTTACCGCAAGATTCGTCAACGCAG
Source organism: uncultured Spirochaetaceae bacterium (assembly GCA_902797925.1). Taxonomy (GTDB): domain Bacteria; phylum Spirochaetota; class Spirochaetia; order Treponematales; family Treponemataceae; genus UBA1240. Next base: position 9,811 of record CADBUT010000329.1, on the reverse strand, counting down.
AATTCCATGTAGAACTTAGAAACGTCAACTACACAGTCGTCTTCGTCCATAACAATCATACCGCCCGAACCCATCATTGAGCCGAGGCGAATCAATGAACCGAAATCGATTGGTGTGTCAAGCTCGTTTTCGCAGATGATGCCGCCTGACGGACCGCCAGTCTGAACACCCTTGAATTTCTTTCCGTTCTTGATGCCGCCGCCAATCTCAAAGATGATGTCGCGGAGAGTTGTTCCCATTGGAACTTCAACAAGACCAGAGTTATTGATTTTACCAGTAAGTGCGAAAACTTTTGTTCCCTTAGAATCGTCTGTACCGATTTTGTTGAACCAGTCTGCGCCCTTTGTGATGATTACAGGAATGTTTGCCCAAGTTTCAACATTGTTGATAACTGTAGGCTTGCCCCAAAGACCGCTCTGTGCCGGGAACGGCGGCTTCGGTGTCGGCATACCGCGAAGACCTTCGATAGAACGGAGAAGAGCTGTCTCTTCACCGCAGACGAAAGCACCTGCACCAAGGCGGATTTCAATGTCAAAGCTGAAGCCTGAACCGAGAATGTCATCGCCGAGAAGGCCCATTTCTTTAGACTGAGCCATTGCAACCTTAAGGCGCTCAACAGCGAGAGGATATTCTGCACGGATGTAGATGAAACCTTTGTTTGCGCCGATTGCCTTACCACAAATTGTCATTGCTTCAAGGATTGAGTTCGGGTCGCCTTCAATTGTTGAACGGTCCATGTATGCACCCGGGTCGCCTTCGTCAGCGTTACAAACAACGTATTTTACATCGCCAGTAGCTTTCATACCGGCTTCCCATTTCAAGCCAGTCGGGAAACCTGCACCGCCGCGTCCGCGGAGACCAGATTTCTTCAATTCTTCGATTACATCTTCAGGCTTCATCTCGAACAATACTTTTTCGAGAGCAAGGTAGCCGTCATTTGCAATGTATTCTGTAATGTCTTCAGGATTGATAAGACCGCAGTTTCTAAGAACAATGCGCTTCTGCTTCTTATAGAAGTTGATGTCTTCGCCTTCAGCAGGTTTTTGACCGTTCTCTTTGTAAAGAAGGCGGTCAACTTCTACACCTTTTACGATGTGTGATTCAACGATTTCCTGTGCATCTTCAGGCTTTACTTCTACATAGAAAGCATCTTCAGGCAAAATCTTAACGATAGGGCCTTTTTCACAGAAACCGAAACAGCCTGTCTTTTTTACAGTAACTTTATCTTCAAAACCGAATTTTTTGAGAGCTGCAACGAGGTTGTCATAAATCTTTTCAGAATTAGATGAAACACAACCTGTACCGCCACAAACAAGAATTACTTTTCCTTCAACTTCCTTTTTGCGAAGTTCAAGCTTTTTTGACTCACGGAGAGCATTCAGTTTTTCACGAGTGATTTTTTCCATTTATGTTTTCCTCCGCAAACCTTATTTTCTGTACTTGTCAAGAATTTCAGGTATCTGTTTTTTGGTGAGCTTTCCGTAAACGTCACCGTTGACAGAAAGAACAGGTGCAAGACCGCAACAACCGATACAACGGACAGGTTCAACAGAGAACAAACCGTCTTCTGTAGAAATCATATCGCCCGAAAGTCCCAACAAAGAACGGCTTTCATCATAAAGATCCTGGCCGCCTTTCAAATAACAAGCTGTACCAAGACAAACACTGATTTTGTATTTTCCAGGTTTTTGTGTTTTGAAAAAGTGATAAAACGACATAACGCCGTAAACACGAGCAAGGTGTGTGCCGGTTAATTCGGCTACAGCCTTTGCCGCTTCTTTGGAAATATAGCCCTGTTCTTCCTGAACTCTGTGAAGAATCATAATAAGATTTCCAGGTTTAGATTTCCATGCATCGATAAATGACAAAAGTTCTTTGCTGAACTTTGCCGCTTGCGCTGCTGACATATTGACCCTCCAGTCATTTATGCAATTTTATAGGAATAATTCGATAAATTATACACTATAAACAAGGCTTTTGCAAATGCTTACAGCAGAAATATTATGGCAGCAACACTTGCCTTTTGGCGCACTTGTGTGTATTTTTATGAAAGAAACCGCGTAAATCTGCAAGCTGCAAAATAACCAAAGGCACTTTGCAATTCAAATTAAAAGGAGACACAAAATGACTTTAGAAGAACAAGTAAAAGAAGCACTTGAAAAAATGAGACCGCAGCTTCAGGCTGACGGCGGCGATCTGGAATTTATAAAACTTGAAGACGGCGGCAAAGTTCACGTAAAACTTACAGGAGCCTGCGGCAACTGCCCGATGGCAACAATGACTCTGAAACAGGGTGTAGAACGCTTTTTAAAAGATACTATACCTGAAGTAACAGAAGTTATTCAGGCTTTCTAATTCAAATTTTTAAGGAATATACATGATTATTGAAAAAGATAAAGTTGTCAGCATTGACTACACTTTAAAGAATGCTGCCGGCGAGATAATTGACGAATCAAAAGGCGGCGGGCCTTTAAATTATATTCACGGCAACGGAATGCTGATTACAGGGCTTGAAAAGATGCTCGAAGGCAAAAAGCCAGGCGATTCTTTTCATGCTGAAATTGAACCGGCAGAAGGCTACGGCGAGCACCAGGACAATCTGATTATAGAAATTCCGAAAGAGCATTTTCCAGAAGATATTGAGATTGAAGTGGGCATGAAATTTGAGGCAGCCGGTCCGGGCGGCTCAAACATCGTTACGGTAAAATCTGTGCAGGAAAAGACTGTAACTGTAGACGCAAACCACCCTCTTGCAGGGCAGAAACTGTTTTTTGATGTTACCATAGTTGACGTGCGCGACCAGACCCCAGAAGAAATTGCAGCTGCTCAAAGAACCGGCTGCGGCGGCGGTTGTGGCGGATGCAGCAGCGGAGGCTGTGGCGGCGGTTCTTGCGGTGGCTGCGGAAGCGGCGGTTGCGGCTGCTAAGCTGTTCTTATGACGCTGCCCTTTTGGCACATTGCTTTTTGCTTTGTGCCGCTTTTAACAGTTGAAATTATTCTGCTTATCCGCTGTAAAAAAGATTTTGCAGTTCTGCTTCAAGGGGCAGTGCTTTTAGGGCTTCTCGCCCTTATACCGGCAACATTAATACAGACAATGGCACTCAAACTGCCATTGTTCAGCCGGCATTTACAAAGTTCCATTCTTATTTTTTTAATTTCTTCATTGTTGATTAACGGCTTTATTGAAGAAGCTTCAAAAGCCGGCTGTCTTTTTTTTCTTTCTGCCAGAAAAATCAGCTTTGCACGTTTTCTTATGCTTGCGCTGGTTGCCGGCTTAAGCTTTGGCAGTTTTGAGACCGTCATTTATATGATAAACGGCTCTAAAAATCTTTTTGTGCGTTTTTTTACTGCTGAAATATTGCACGCAGCATGCAGTGTGTGTTCTGCAGTGACAGTCTATAATATAAAGACAAAACAACCGGCAAAAATCTTCTGGTTTGTGCTGGCGTGTGTTCTTCATGGTTTTTACAATTTCTTTTATGTGCTTGGTTCAGGCTTTATAGTCTGTGCCGTTTTCTGTCTGGCAAGCTCTATAATTTACGCGTACAAAGCTTATGCGGCAAGCAAAAAAGACGTCTGAGGAACACTCTTGCCTCTAGAACAAAATCTTAAAAACTTGAAAAAGCTTCTTCCAGCGCGGCGCGGGTCTTTTCAAAAACCTGAATAATATTATTAGAGAAAGAACCGCAGCTCCCGTTCATAATTTTTCCAAAGGCTTCTGGTTCAGAAAAGGCTTTTCTGTAAGAACGGACTTCCTGAAGCGCAATATATGCTTCGATTATACCCACCACCTGAGCCGCAAGAGAAATTTCTCCGCCTTTCAAGCCGTCTGGGTAGCCTTCGCCGTTCCAGCGTTCATGATGATGCTTACAGATATCCTGGCAAAGCTTATAAAGCCCTTTCTGGTGCAAAAGTGGCACACCGCGCAAAAGCTTTGAACCTAAAACGGTGTGCTGCCTTACAGCAGAATATTCGTCTTCAGTCAGAGCAGTGCTTTTAAGCAGAATCTCTTTTGGAACAAGAAGTTTCCCCATATCATGAAAAACAGAAGCATAGGCTATATCTTCTATTTTTTGATCAGACAATTCCTCCTGCGGGAAAACCTCGGCATAGTTCTGCAAAAATATGCGCACACACTTGCGCATTCTTGCGGCGTGTGTTCCAACCAGAAATTCGTTGTTTACGGCAATTTCCATGAAATTGTCCAAAAGCGTTTCTGAAACAGCAAGTTTTTCGTTTTTCTGCAGAAGCGCCAGCTTTGCTTTTTTTGCTGCCTCCGCCTCAATGTTTTTTCTGCAATAATACTCAGAAATCAGGTTTTCAGCCCGGCGGCGCATTATTACTGTGTTAAAAGGAAATTCAATTATGTCTGAGATACCGGGCAGCAGAAAATCTCCGGCAAATTCAGCTGATTCAGAAGACACAATAAGAAGAACAGGAACTGAAGGGTATACATCCAATTTTTTTATGCCGGCTAAGAAAGATTTTGTTTCTTCCGTTAAAGAAGCGTCAGCAATTACAAGAACAGGATTTTCACTTAAAAAGCTTTCCAGAGCCTCTTTTGAGGAGCTTTTTGTTGAGACAGAAAAATCTTTTCTGAACACAGAATCCAGGAGCTCATTCTTCTTCGGATTTTGCCCTAATAGAAAAATACAGTTCATACAAAAAGCATAACATTGAAACTTCCAGCGCGCAAGCTTTCAATTTTCAGTGTAAAAATTATTTCACAGGATTGTCCAGTCAAGCCCGACAATGACAAGCGGGCTGCTCAATGACCGGGGCTATTTTTCTTCTGCGCGCTGGAACAGCATGTTAAGCTTTTCTGCCAGAGAACGGAACTGCATTTCATTATTCAAGCCGAACATTTCTTTGCAGCTATGCGAAATCTGCTGGAATGTGTCTTTACCGTCCAGGTAATTGCAGATCTGGTTTGCAAGTGCAATAAGAGCGGCAAGTTTTTTGTACTGTTCCGGGGCTTCTTCCGGAGAATGGTGATATTTAATTGAAACAACAATCGGTTCAGGGAAATTCCATTTTTCAGCTATGCGTGCACCAAGAATTTCATGGTTTGTACCTGAAATCATCTGTTCAATTACCTGCAGCGGTATATTTTTCTGCTGAGTAACCGCAATAAGATGCCGCATTGTATCATTGTGTGTTGTAGTAAAAATCACCTTACCGATGTCATGAAGCAGACCGCATACATAGGCATCAGCCATAACAGCCTTGTCGTTTGCACAGAAAGAGCAGGCAATATTATGAGAGAAGAACGCAACCTTGTAAGCATGAACCCACATCTGGCGTTTTTCCTCAGTGTTTTCACCCAAAAGCTTGAAAGTGCCCAAAGAAAACAGCAGGTTGCGCAAGCCGTCAAGCCCTACCATTTTTACAGCGCTATAAACATTCTGAATAGGATTTGCCGGCCTGAATGCCGCAGAATTGACCATTTTAATCAGGTCTGCCGCCAAAGCAACGTCGTTGTTTATGAACATGGCAATTTCAGCCATATCTGAATCCGGGTCTGCAATCAGTCGGTTAATCTCAACAATATTTTCCGGGAACGGCGGCAGTTCTTCTATGAGATTTACCAATTCCTGAGAAATAATATCGAATTCTTTAGAACGCTTATCAAGAAACGGCAGTTCTACGCGGACTACAGTTTCTTTGTTCTCTACAAAAATCTGATAGGATTCATCTGTAAGCCCAATTTTCTTGAGCATCAGAATCATCAGAATAAGACCGAGGCCGGCACCTTCCGTATCATCAACTATCTTTTCCAGAGCTTCATTCATATTTGCATATGTGTGGGCACGGCAGATTTTGTCATGAATGCGTTTGTATTCAAAAACAGTAAGTTCACTGTTGTTTCTAACTTCAAGCTTTATGTTGTTGTTTCGTGCTGAAAAAATAACTTTGATATAAAGACCGGCATCACGCTGCTTTTCAAGATAATAGGTGAGCTTTTCGAGCATGTCCTTTTTGAAAGTTTTCATGCCCTCTTCGTAATCAGCGGGATTATTTATATCCAGATTCTTTTCCAAAAAATAAATGCGCTTGGTATTCGCTTTTTTTGCGTTTGTTGTCAGCTCATTTAGACAATAAACCAGATAATCTGTCATGTGTGACTGTCCGAGGCTTTCCAAAAAGCAGGACAATACATCGCTCATGTACAGTTCCATTTCATGCGGCAGAACATAAGTTGTAAGAGATAACGGAACGCCGGCAAGCGCAGCTTTCTTAATTTTTTCAGCATCTACATTAAAACGTTTTTCTTCAGCCATAGCACTTTTTATGTTATCACAGAAAACACTGTAAAACAAGAAAAACTAAAAATTCTCACACATATTCCGGCGCAGGCACATATTTATTGATGCATCTTTCAAGATCCGGGTAAGTTACAGGCTTAACAAGGAATTCTTTTGCGCCTTCTTTGACAGCCTGAATGACTTTTTCCTGATAGCCCATGCCTGATACAATAATTACTTTTGCGTCAGGGTCTATTTTCATTATTTCTTTAAGTGTTTCAATACCATCTTTGACAGGCATTGAAATGTCCATAAGCACCAGGTCTGGTTTTTCTTTTATATAGGCTTTTACAGCATCCTGTCCGTCTTCTGTTTCTGCAACAACTTCGTGCCCCATCTTGCTGACACTCAGCGACAAAGATTTAAGCATAAATGCTGCGTCATCACAAATCATAATTCTAGCCATTAGTCACCTTCTTAAAATGCAGGTACATCAATTAACATACCCCGCAGCGAGCTACAGGGACACTGCTTTCGCAGTTCATGTCCTCAAAAGGTATAAAACCTTCCGCATGAATAAAGTAATTTTACTATCACATTTCATTTTCACAAGTAAAATCGCTGTAAAACTGAAAAAAAGAATTATTTTTCAGTTTTTTTATCTGCTCCAAGAAGTGTAAAGATCAGCCTGCCTTTGAAAAGAGAAGACAAAACCATGAAAATATCAGCAAAAACAATAAAAATAAAAGCCGGAACAATTATTCTGGTAAACCGGTTTCTCTTCGCCTTGCGTTTTTTCCTTATGTCGCGCGAAACAGCAAGCAGACTGAACCAAAAATGCCAGCAGAAGAACGCATAAACTCCAAGATTCTGCAACACCTGAGAAAAAAGCTGCAAATTGAGTTCCGCGCCTTTTATAAGATAGAAAAACGCAAAGAAAAGGTTGAGTGCTATAAGACACGGATAAATCCACGAAATTACGCGGAGCATTTCGCCGCCGCCAATGCCGAGACCGCCAGCCCAGTCAACACCGGCACGCAAGCACCAGCAGCGGAACTGTTCCAAATGAACGGCGTTCTGCCTGCCTTCGATAAAGCCGTTATTAGAAAGCGTATAAACATTAAAACGGCAGTTATTCTCTTTGCAGAAAGCCTCTGCCTTTTTTAGAAAATCAATAACATGTGACGGCATTCCGTCTACATAAAGCGGAAGCGCGAATACAAGCACATCAATTGACTTAAATTTTTCCAAAATTGCCTGTCCGGAGCCGGCTTTTATCTGACAGATTTCTGTAGTGCAGCCAAAAAGCAGATGCTTAAGTTTTTTTGCAATGCAGCCGGATACGCTGCCCTTAGCCCTCGGGCTTCCATTTAAAATCAAAACCTTCATAATTATTCTTCCTCTTTAAGTGTGTTTCCGCCTGCAAATTGCAGAAAAACGTCTTTTGCATTCTGCGCATCTTTTACAAAAAAGACATCATTAAGTTCTGTACCACCGTTTATACAAACTCTTTCTATATAAGTTTTTAGCGTCTGCTTTTCAAGTTCTGCAGCAGAACCGTAAATGCAGAAAGTAAAAGAGCGGCGGGTCTTATATCTTCTCATATGGTGAACTTCACCTTTGTTAAACTTGAAGAACGGCAGAGAAGCTGAAATGCTTCTGTCGAAAAAGCGTTTTACAGGCGCACTCAAACCGCCGTATGTCATTTCGCTAATGATAAAGCATTGAGCGGCGGTATCGAAATCTCTGCCGGCATGAACAAAAACATCTTTGTAAAAGCAATAACCCTTGTTTTTCAGCCAGCAGTCAAAGCAGCCCCTGCAAGGCACTGCATTTACATTAGTATTGATGATTGTCCATGAATTTGGATCAGCCGGTGCTGCCGCATTAAATGTTCCGTCTTTTATGTCATGAAGAAGCAGATTCATATTATTTTCTCCCGTTTTCAGCACGAATAACAGAACAGCATTATCTCTGCTGCCGTTGTGTTAATTTTAGCATATATAGCCCCTTGCCAGAACCGCTGAAACGGTAAGTTGCATTTTCAGGCAGGTAAGATGCATTTTCTTTGAAAGCACGGCCTGTGTTCCGGGGCTTGAGCCGTCACTGTTTTTTCTTTATCATATAAAACCATGAGAGTTCTCTTTTTAGGTGAATTATTTGTGCTTTTTCTGCTTCTGCCTGTTGTGTTCAGAACATTCATAAAAAAGCGCAATAAAGTTGACACCTCGGTTATTTTCTCATTATTTGCTTTTATCGTTTTAGTTCTGTTAACTCTTGCAAAGGGATTGTCTTTTTCTGTTTTTGCGGTTGCAATACCCTGCCTTTTTATTTTCATTTTCAATTTGAGAAGTCTCGGCCGCTGTTTTCAGCAGCTTAAAACAGATGTATACACAGCGGGCGCTGTCATTGTCTCGCTTTTGGGCATTCTGCTGATTGCAGGCGCCGGTTATCTAATTATAAGATTCTATCCTGTTTCAACTTTCAGGCATTTGAACAGCCGGGAATGTGAAGCCGTTGAAATTATCAAAAAAAATCAGACAGGTTCTTTTGCTGAAGGTTTTTCTCAGATAAGCTCCGTAAAAGAGCCGGTAACTGCGGTTTTGTATAAATTCATTCCTTATTCGGTTTATTCAAATCAGCAGAATGAAAATGAACTGCCTGCCGTTCTGTTTATTCCGGATGTTTATACTTCAGTAAACGAAAACAGCCTTACTATTGAATCAATTACAAGAAAAGGAAATATTGTTCTCTGCGCGGATTTTTACGCCAAAGACAATGCATATCTTGAATCTTTCTGGAATTTCCGCGTTTTCCGTTCTTTTGTACTGCAGGCAGAAAAACTGAAAAATGAAGCCAAAAATATCCCGCAAGACCAAGACCAGCTCGACAGATGGCGGCAGATAAAGACAGCTGAACTCAAGGTAATTGCTGAACGCGCAAAAGAAGCCGGCCTTTTTGAGAGGATTGCACTCATTGTTGCAGACGGAAATGCTTCACTGGCAGCAAAAGATTTTTGCGGAACTGAAAACCTTGATATTCCAGTTTTTGAGCTTAATGAAAACATACCGGGCTATATAAGCGGCATGGGCAATTTTGCAGTGAATGAGCCGGCTGTCTACACTTTTGTTGCAAAAGCGCCAAGTGACGGCTGGATTCAGTCTCAGCAGATTGCTTTACGCGCAGAAAAAGCAAAGCTTGTACAGATACAGAATGCTGACGCCGAAGAATCGAATTCTTCAGTTTCTTCAGATTCACCAGAGGAGGAATTTTAGGTATTCTTGCCTTTTTATAATATGAACCAGCACGAATTGGATAAATACTTCAGAAGCTTTTTAAACATTGAGGATTTTTCTTCTGACATTTCGAAAAACGGACTGCAGGTAGAAAACAGCGGAGCAGACATAAAAAAAGTAGCTTTTGCTGTTGATGCATGTGAAGAAACCATAAGCCGCGCCGCCGAATGGAAAGCACAGATGCTTTTTGTTCATCACGGCCTTTTCTGGGGTCACGAACAGACTGTAACAGGCATACACTACAAGCGTATTGCAGGCTTAATCAAAAAT
>CADBUT010000328.1 GCA_902797925.1 uncultured Spirochaetaceae bacterium | reverse complement strand
TTATGCCTGAAACAATGAAAAGAAGCGGCATAAACCACGGATAGACAATGTACATTAAAAGGTCAATCCACTGGGTTTCAAGACTTGTAATTTTTCCAAGCCCGCCGAGAATTCCCTCTGCGTTATATTCCCAGACAACATGATAAAAAACTACAAGAACAACGGTTGCCCACCGGATGTTGTCAAGCCAGTGTTTTCTCATACAAATACCACCTTTGCAACTAATCTTAACATTATTGTATTCCCAGAACTTTGGGCTGTCTATCAACAAAAACAAACATTTTATGATTTTATTTGTCAGTTTTAGTTGCGCAGTGGCTTAGGGTACAAAGCGCATCGGCACATAAGCACAATTGTATTCTGCAAAGCCGGCTTTTTTATAGACTGAATAACCGTCTTTTGTAGCGAGTAAATCTACGCGGTCAATTCCGTTTGATTCTGCATAATCTGTGAGCATTGCAATCAGTTTTGAGCTATAGCCTTTTCTCCGGTGTTCGGGCTTAGTGTATACGCTTAGAACTTCTGCTGTTCTGCCGTGAATAAAATTCGGGTTTGCGGGTTTTTCATATATTATAAGCAGTGCGATAGCAGCAACTTCGCTTCCGTCTTTGGCAATAAACGCGACTGCATCTTTGTTCAAGTGCGTTTCAAAATAGAACGAAATCTGCTGCCGGAGCTTCTGAGCGTCAGACTGCGGAACTTTTCCAAAATCTTCATTTATATAAGCGAGCCTAAGCTCTGTAATCTGTGCAATATCATTTTCTTCTGCTGTAGTAAAAATCATTTTTCACCTTCTTTAGCCTTATTGTCGGATTTGCGGCTTCTGCCTTTTACAATAATCGAATGGGTAACAAAAGTTACCCAAAAGTGACCAATGTCACCGTTGTTTTCTTATCACATTGGCCGTATTATGCCAATAGATGCCGGAACAAGTTCGGCATGACAGATATATCCGTCATCCTGAACTTGTTTCAGGATCTATATGACAGAGATCATGGAGATATGGTCAAAAACTTATGTCCTTGTAAGTTTTTGACCTGCGGATTTTGCTTCCGCAAAACTGCGATATCGCACATCCTTGTGCGACCGCTGCCGCGGAGGCTTGGAGGTAGATATGGAAAGTATTATTTCAGTTTTGGCTGATAATCTTCCTTGGGTTTGGGTTGCGGTAACAATCATCTGCGTGGTGATTGAATCGCTGACACTTTCCCTTACTACCATTTGGTTTGGAATCAGCGGGTTCGTGATGGTCTTTCTGGCATTCACGCCGCTTCCTTTTAGCGTTCAGGTCTTGATATTTGTTGTGCTTGCTCTGGTCCTTCTGATTTTTACACGTCCGCTTGTAAAGCAGAAGCTTAATCAGAAAAAAATTGCAACAAATTATGAGCGCATAATCGGACAGCTTGCCGTAGTGACAAGAAAAATCACCGCGCTGGAAAAAGGTTCTATTAAAATCAATGGTATGGAATGGACTGCTGCCGTAAAAGAGGACATTACCCTCGAAGAAGGGAGCAAGTGCATTATCGAAGAAATCGCCGGTGTTACGGCATACGTAAAGCAGATTTAATGACAATGATGTCATTATCGGGCTTGACCCGATAATCTGTAGCAAAGATTGCCGGTTCAAGTCCGGCAATGACAAATGTTTCCAGGAGGATTAAAAATGACTTATGTATTAATTGCAGCAATTATTATTATTATGTTTCTGATTATCACAAACATCAGAATTGTTCCGCAGTCTAATGCTTTTGTAATCGAGCGGCTTGGTGCTTATCACGGCACTTGGAACGTCGGACTTCATGTAAAAATGCCGTTTATCGACAAAATTGCGAAGAGGGTTTCGCTCAAGGAAAAGGTTTTTGATTTTCCGCCGCAGCCGGTTATTACGCGCGACAACGTAACTATGATGATTGATACTGTAGTTTATTTTCAGATTACAGACCCTAAGCTTTACACTTACGGTGTTGAGCAGCCTATTAATGCGCTTGAAAATCTGTCGGCAACAACGCTCCGTAACATCATCGGCGAACTTGAGCTTGACGAATCTTTGACAAGCCGTGATGTTATCAATACAAAGATGCGCTCTATTCTTGATGAGGCAACTGACCCTTGGGGAATCAAGGTAAACCGTGTTGAGGTTAAGAACATTGAACCGCCGCAGGCTATCCGCGATGCAATGGAAAAGCAGATGAAGGCTGAACGCGAACGCCGCGAACAGATTCTTATTGCAGAAGG
>CADBUT010000327.1 GCA_902797925.1 uncultured Spirochaetaceae bacterium | reverse complement strand
TCTGCACAATTCTTCTATTAGACTGTCAATTGCGCTGCAAACAAGCTTGAACAATTCAGCTGAATGCCCTTCTAAGCTCGCGCTTATTCTTGAGATTACGTCTGTACCGTAGACGCGCTGTGGGTTCGGCATGACGGCCGAGCTTAAAGGCTTGTCTGCACCGGCCTTGAACAGCAGCCCGGCGATTGTGGTTGTGCCCAAGTCTATTGCGACGCCGAAGCCGCCGTAATCTGAATAATCTGAAATACGGCCGCCTAAACCGAAACCAGCTGAAACAATCTGCATTTTTCCAGCCGCCAAATCAGATGAATCTGCCGTGCTGGCGAAAATCTCTGCGTCGCCCAAGATTTCAGTTTGGCACAAAAGCCTTACACCGCCTGCAAGCTCTTGCGCCGAAAGCTTCTGCAATTCTTCTTGGGTTTTGTCTGAAAGGCGGCCGCTGATTCTTGCGCGGCATTTTCCGCAGCTTCCGTTGGCGCAATTTCTTGTGCGCGGCGCAATGCCGCAGAGCTTGCACGCCTGGTTATAAGCTTCAAATGCTGCGCACGGCGGCTCGATTTTCAGCTTGAACGGAGTTTCTCTTTCTGCAAAGTGAACTGTCAGAAATGCCACGAGCTTTACCGGCCTTCAAAAGCTTCTTTTGCAAGAGCGCACAACGCAAGCGCCGCCTTGCCTACACGCGGGCCTGGCCGCGTCATCAAATCAGCATCAATGCAATAAATCTTGCCGTTTTTAACAGCCGGAATGTTCTTCCATGTGCCGCGCTTCAAAAAATCTTCTTTAGAAAGATTCGCGTCAGAAGCGAACAAAATCATATCAGGCTTTTTGGCAATTATAGATTCTTCACTTACGACAGGGTATTGCTGGTTAAGCTCTGCAAAAATGTTTGTCAGCCCGGCAAGCTCAATGATTTCATTTAAAAACGAAGCACTGCCAACGCTCATATATGGTGCGTTCCAAATTTCCCAATAAACAGAAGGTTTGTGCGCCGAAAGCTTTTTCGATTCATCTTGAGCCTGTCTGAATTCGTCTTTGATGCTTGCAACGCATTTTGCGCCGTTCTCCTTATGGCCTGTAATTTCGGCAATAGCCTGAATCTCTTCGAGAACGTCCTGCAAAGTATTGGATTTTGAAACATAAACCCTTATTCCGTATGAAGTAAGCGGCTCAATCAAATGATTGTGCATTCCGTCTGTCAAATAGACGAAATCAGGCTTAAAAGAGATGATGTTCTCCAAGCTGAAAAGCTTGCCGTCAAAGCCGCCCGCAGCCGGAATTTTTTCAGCTTCAGGCGGATAATTGCAGAGATTCGTGCGCGCAACAATCTGGTCTTGTGCGCCAACTGCAAAGAGAATTTCAGTTGCGGCCGGCGAAAGCGAAACAATCCGCTGCGGCACTGCATCAGCAGATTTTACGCTCTCACGCTTGCCAAAAGCAAAAACCTGCGCAGAACAGCATATAAAAGCAGCTGCAACAAAAAAAGATAAAAGCTTTTTCATATTATTTATAGTAAAGCAAAAATTGGCTTGTGTACACTGTTCCATTAATTGCACGTTTATATTAAGCTGAATATGCAATTTTTGCACATTTTCATTGACAACAATATGCAAATATTGCATATTAAAATAAGTAAAATATGCAAACAAACAGATTAAAGCAAATCAGAATTGAAAAACATCTCACTCAGCAACAGGCAGCAGAAGGAATAGGAATATCTTTAAGATCATATATTTCCTATGAAAATGACTCGAACAAGGCAAGTACTGCAAAATATAATTTTCTTGTTCATGAAATTGAAAAAATTAAGCCTCTCGATGAAGAACATGGAATTCTTTTGCAAGAGGATATAATAAAAATTTGCAGCAACATTTTTTCTGATTATAATATTAGCTACTGTTATCTTTTTGGCTCTTACGCAAAAGGAAAGGCAACAGAAAAAAGCGATATAGACCTTTTAATATCAAACGGTATTTCAGGGCTGAAATATTATGAGCTTTTGGAACGGCTGCGTGAAACTCTTCACAAAAAAGTTGACATGCTCGATTTCAACCAGCTGCTTAACAATGAAGCCTTATTAAACGAGATTCTTAAGGATGGCATTCGGATTTATGGATAATATTAAAAATGACAGTTATTTTGCAAACAAAATTTGTGATGATCTGTCTTTCATTATAAAGCATACAAAAGACATAACTTCTGATGAACTGAACAAGAATGAAATTCTTCTTGATTCTATGTTATTCAGGCTTATACAAATATCTGAAAATGCAAAAAGCTTGAGCGATGACTATAAAAAACATCACTCTGATGTTCCATGGACAGCAATTTACGGTCTGCGGAATAAAATCGTTCATGATTACGGCAGCGTCGATTTAAGCATAGTTTATACAACATTAAAAGAAGACATTCCAAATCTTCTTCGAATTATGAGCAGGAACGATACATAAGTTTTCAGATTATACCGCCTTTGCTTTAAAGATAAATCTGCACCTTGTTGCGCGAGGGGTGCTGCATAAGCTTTACGTCGATGCCGTAGGCCGCTTTTATGTTTTCAGCCGTCAGCAC
>CADBUT010000326.1 GCA_902797925.1 uncultured Spirochaetaceae bacterium | reverse complement strand
GCGTAAGCATTTCTAAAGACGACGATGCGCGCGTTCATATCAGGCTTAAGCCGCACAAAGGCTACGAAGTGCTTGATGTTACAGTTACAGACGAGCCATGTACCGGCGAAGCACACCTTTTCAGCTTTATCAAAGACAAAGAGCGCGATGCACATATTCTTGTAACATGGCAGCCGCTTGAGTACGCAATTGACTATGACTTGAACGGCGGTTCTTTTGCAGACGGCGCAGAACCGATTGCAAGTTATTTTACAAGCGAAGAAAGCTATGACTTGGAAGAACCGTCACGCGAAGGCTACACTTTTGTAAGCTGGCAGGACAACAACAGAAAGCAGCTCCACAAAATTGCGCCGAATACCACAGGCGAACTTTCGCTTAAAGCTTTGTGGAAGCCGGTTAATTACGAACTTTCGTTCTTTTATGGTGACGGCAAGACAACAACTGAAAGTTATACAATAGAAGATTCTGTGAAGTTTTCTGTACCTTCTAAACGCGGCTACACTTTTGACGGCTGGTTTGAGCTTACCGAAGACGGTCAGGTTGAAGCTGTCGCAGGGCTTGAAAAGGGAAACACCGGTGACAAAGTTTATTTTGCGCAATGGCAGCCTGTCGTCTATGGCGTTAAGTACAACTGTGACGGCGGTTCACTTGTAGACGAAAAATCTGCCATTAAAGACTATGTAATTGCAGATAAAGCTTATGATCTGCCTGTAGCAAAACGCACCGGCTATAAATTTACTGGCTGGCGGGAAGCTGCCACATCTAATCAGCTTGTAACTTCTATTGCACCGAATACGGCAAGAAACCTCGTTTTCACAGCTCAATGGGTTCCGGAACGTTATTCAATCAAATTTGTTGATAAAGACGGAAGCAAATTATTTGACGACAAATCTTATACGATTGAGCAGACTGTAGCTCTGCCAGCCGCTAAAAAGGCCGGCTGGGTTTTTACCGGCTGGAAAAATGACGGCAAAGCTGAAGACAGTTTTTCTTCTATAAAATCAGGCTCTTTCGGCAACAAGACGCTTGTGGCGCAGTTCCGGCCGGAAGACCACAAGATTTATATGCATCTTTTTGGTGCAGGCGAAAAAGAAACTGTAAAAACGGCTCTTTATAACCGCGAAATGCAGACTTTCACAATCGACAACCCTGTGCGCGAAGGCTGGCAGTTTATGGGCTGGTACGCCGATTCAAGCCGTACGCGCAAAGTAACTGGTACAATTTCTAAAGGTTCAACCGGCGACAAACATTTTTACGCGCTTTGGAAATGTACAGTAACTTTTGACTGTTTGGGCGGCAGAGACTGTTCAAGCAGAACTATCAGCAGTTCTAACCCTGTTATCGGCAAACTGCCTGAAACACAGCGCGACTGCTATACCTTTGACGGCTGGTACTCTGACAAAGAATTCAAGCACCGCCTTTATGACAACAGCAGAATAGCTCAAGATACAACAGCTTATGCACACTGGATTCCTGTGCCTTATTCAATTGTGTACCGTACAAACGGCGGCGAGCTTCCGTCTTCTTATGTAAGCGTATACACTGTTGAAACTCCGCAGACAGCACTGCCTGTTCCTAAAAAGGAAGGCTACGGCTTTGCCGGCTGGTACGCTGACCCGACATTCAAGACTCCTGTTGAAGTTGCGGCAAGACTTCAGGCAGCTGAATCACGCAAACTTTTTGAGCGCACTTTGAAACGCAAAAAGGCGGCTGTAACTATTTCAGCAACAGACAAGACAAATGCTGACACCGTTATAAACAGAAAGCAGCCGCTTGATTCGGCATTGACAACTTTAGATGTAATCTACGAGCGTCAGGAAGAGCTGCCTGTAGATATTACCCCGGCTAATGACCTTACGCTTTACGCAAAGTGGTTCAGGTATGACGCAAAAGTTGTACCGGCCGGACGTTATATCAGATCAGCAGAAGCCCTTCAAATTGAAGATATTCCGTATGACCTTGAGGTAAGCACTTCTGAAATTACAAGAAGCACTTATCTTGCTGTTATGGGCATTGATCCAAGCGATGATACAAAGAGCACATACTCTAACGAAGACGAACGCATGCGGAACCCTGTGCAGAACGTAAGCTGGTTTGATGCAATTGTATTCTGCAACAAATTGAGCCTTATGAACGGCTTGACGCCTGCATATAAGATAAAAGGCAGCACAGATCCTGATGACTGGGGACCAGTTCCGATTAACAATGACGAGGAATGGACAGCTGTGGAATGGAACCAGAATTCTGACGGCTACAGGTTACCGACCGAGCAGGAATGGATGTGGTGCGCAATGGGCGGCCCTGTCATGAAGCGCGACTTGAACAAAGACGGCATAAATATTGTGGGCTACACCAAAAAATTTGCAGGTCAGGATACATTTGATACGGCATCAGGCAAGCAGATTAAAAACTACGTCTGGTATACGTCAAATTCTAAGGCAAAGACACATCCTGCCGGTTTGACAGAACCGAATGAAGTTGGGCTCCAGGATATGAGCGGCAACGTCTGGGAATGGTGCTGGGATCCGTTTGTCTTGCGTGCAGATGATCACATTGAAGAAGGTGAATCAATCAATACCGGCATTTATTACCGTTCGATAAGAGGCGGAAGCTGGTACAGCTTCTCTTCTCTTTGCACCGTTGCCGCAAGGCTTTCGCTTAACATTTACGGCAGAAACGGAATCACAGGATTCCGCGTCGTAAGGATGATACCAAAATACTAACGATAAAAAAAGCTGTCCGGGCGTTGGCTCAGACAGCTTTTTTTTTGCTAAATCTTTCCGGTTATAAGCTTATACGCAACTGAACCGGGCTTTGGAATCGGCGGCAGATTATCTCTGCTGAACCACTTTGCATCGTCGATTTCGCTTTCCTGCAAGACTAAGTCGCCGCTCTTCCAGTCGGCGCGCAACGCAATCATAAGCTGGTCTGGGTAAGGCCACGCCTGGCTTGAGCAATAGCGTATGTTCTCAATTTCAATGCCTGTTTCTTCTTTTACTTCGCGCCGTGCACATTCTTCGATGTTTTCGCCGTGCTCCATGAAGCCTGCAAGGCAAGTGTACAAGTCTGTGTTGCGTGTGGCGTGGCGCGCAAGCAAGATTTTGTCGCCTTTTGACACGAGGATTATGATTGCAGGCGAAATACGCGGAAAGACGACGTTGCCGCAAAGAGGGCAGACGCGCGCCGTTTCATATTTATCGTCCTGCAGCGGGCCGCCGCAACAGCCGCAGAAACGTGCCGTGCGCCGCCACTTCAGCAGGGCAAGCGCGCGCGCCGCCGTCGGTGCAACCGGGTCGTTAGCCGCAAAAAGTTCGCGCAGCCTTATCCACTTATGCTTTGCCGGAGTAGGCGCGCCTTCTTCGAGAATGGCTGTTGTATAATCTTTTTCTGGCTCTGTGAACCAGTCTTTTGCATAATTCTGTTCAAAGCATTTCTGCAAAACTTTTTCATCTGACAATTCAACCGGAGATTCTGCCTTTACAAGCAGCTCGCTGTCTTTGAATATGAGGCACATTGAATGGTGCGTGTTCGTTTTTGTTGTAATCATCGGCATAGATTTAGCATAACACGCTTTGGGCGAATGTCAAATTTTTTCAGCTGATGATTTTACGAAAGCTTAATACAAGGCTCTGTTGTTCGTTGTTTTGCAGAAAAAAATGGCACTGTGCATGGCTTGTGCACAATGCCGTGAATCAGTTTCAAAAATTATGCGGATTCTTTTGAAAAATTCCGCTTGATTGCGATGAACATTGCGATTGCAATAAAGACTGAAATTATGTCTGCAATCGGCTGTGAATAGATAAGACCGTTCAGACCAATAAATTTGTTCATAAGAATCAGTGTCGGAAAAAATACGAAACCTTGACGGCTGATTGAAAGCACCATCGACGGAATGCTTTTGCCCATTGCCTGAAACGCGTTGCTCAAGATGAAAAGAATACCGATTACAGGCATTGAAAGCTGCAAAGCGCGCACCATCTGAATTCCGTAGCTGATTGTTTCCTGGTTGTCGATGAACAGCCTGACGATGGGCGCAGTAAGCCAGAAGTACAATATCGTCAATGTTGTGCCGATGCACAAATTTGCAATTGCAGAAAATTTTATGATTAATGTCATGCGCTTGTAGTTCTTTGCGCCGTAGTTATAGCCGATGAGCGGCAAGACGCCGACAGCAAGACCAATCTGCATGAAAACAACGAACATATTCGCTTTCATGGCGATTCCCATCGAAGCAATCGGAATATCGCCGTAACCTGCGAGGAATTTGTTCATAAGTATATTTGAAAGGCTCATAAGCACGTTGTTGATTGAAGCCGGAGTGCCGATTGCGAAAACATTGCTGAAAATTCCCTGATCCATGCGGAATTCAGCCGGGCTTATTGAAAGCACCGTGCGCCTGCTTGCAAAAATGTACACAAGAGAAAAAGCGCATGTACAGATGTTTCCGATTACGGTCGCAATTGCCGCGCCTCTTACGCCCATTTTCATGCCGAGAATCATAATAGGGTCAAGAATCATGTTGACAACCATGCCGAGCATCTGCCCGAACATCGAAGTTTTTGCAGAACCTTCGCCGCGCACAATGTTTGAGAATGCAAAGCTGAAAACTACGAAAGGTGCGCCGAATGCAATCCATTTAAGATACTCAGCTGCAAACCCGATTGTATTGCTGCTTGCGCCGCATGATGTAAGAATCGGTTTGTTGAAGATGATGAAGATTGCGCCTATAAGAAGTCCTGTGAAAATGCCGGCATAACAGCAGAAAGACGCGATGCTCTTTACGCGGCCGTATTGCTTTTCGCCAAGAGAGCGCGAAATGTATGCGCTGCCGCCCACACCAAAAATGTTTCCGGCTGCCATAAGAAAAAGAAAAACCGGCGTGGCAATGCTTACGGCTGCAACCTGGTTCGGGTCACCTGTGCGCCCGATGAAGTATGTATCAACCATGTTATAGAGCACGTTTACAAGCATTGTGAGCATTGTAGGCAGTGCAAGCTTTGCAACTGCTCTTGGAATCGGTGCGCTTTCAAATATTTCAGAATTTTTAAACATCAGAAAAGTCCTTGTGAATGCTGAATTGACGTTAAGTTTTTTCATGTTATCCAAAATAAAAATAAACATCAAGAAAAAACAGCGATAAAAACTCAATAAAACGCAAAAAAGCGTAGTGTATTCAAAATAATAACAAAACTTTCAACAAAATGCACACTTCAGCATAAAAAGTCTGTGACAAAAATTCCGCTTTGTGCTATACTCGCCGTGATGAAAAGGGCGGAACGTTCAGCATACTTTATGCAAGGGCTGCGGCACGGTATTCCGATTTGCCTCGGATATTTGTCTGTGTCTTTTGCTTTTGGTATCTTCACAATAAATCAAGGTTTTGCAGTCTGGCAGGCTGTGCTCATTTCAATGGTCAACGTCACTTCGGCGGGCCAGCTTGCCGGTGTGCCCATTATAGCCGGTCATCTTCCGTTTGTTGAAATGGCTCTTTCTCAGCTCGTCATCAATTTGCGTTATGCGCTCATGTCAGTTTCTCTTTCTCAAAAATTAGATTCAAGCGTAACATTCTTAGACCGTTTTGTAATTGCCTTTATGAATACTGATGAAGTTTTCGCCGTTGCTTCTGGGCAGAAAGGCAATGTAAGCCGCTGGTACATGTTCGGGCTTATTTCAATGCCTTACGTCGGTTGGGCTGTTGGCACGGCTTTGGGCGCGCTTGCGGGCAACATTCTGCCGCAAGTTTTGACCAATGCGCTCGGCATAGCAATTTACGGCATGTTCATCGCCATAATCATTCCGCCGGCCAAAAAGAGCGGGGCAGTGGCGGGCGTCGTCGTGCTTTCTTCGCTGATGAGCACGGCTTTCAAGTTTGTTCCGGCTTTGAAAGGAATAACCGGCGGCTTTGTGATAATCATTTGCGCAATAGTTTCAAGCGCGCTTTTTGCGTTTGCCGCGCCGGTAACTGAAAAAACTGAAACTGAAGCCGCCGCCAGCGAAGCAGCCAAAGAAAATGCAGAGGCTCAAGATGACTGATACAGTGCTTTTTTTGAAATATGTGGCTGTAATGGCAGCCGTAACTTATGCGGTGCGCGTTGTTCCTCTTGTGCTTTTCAAAAAGAAAATTGAAAATGTATTCGTAAAGTCGTTTTTGTATTATGTGCCGTATGCCGTTCTTGGCGCAATGACTTTTCCGGCTATTTTTTATGCTACGCCAAATTTTCTGGCTGCGGCTGCCGGCTGCATTACGGCGCTTGTGCTTGCGTGGTTTGAAAAGAGCCTGCTTACTGTTGCGGCATGCGCTTCGCTTGCTGTTTTGTGTGCAGAATTGATACTGAACTTTATAGCGGTTTGAAATATATAAGCTTTTTAAGCTGAATAAATAGGAGTGGTTTCATGGGCGGATTATTTGGAGTTGTCTCAAAACAGAGCTGCGTTTTGGATTTGTTTTTCGGAATCGATTATCATTCTCATCTTGGCACACGCCGCGGCGGAATGACGACATTTGACAATGGCACTTTTCAGCGCGCCATTCACAATATCGAGAATTCACCGTTCCGCACAAAATTTGAAAAAGACGTTGAAGAAATGACCGGTAACATGGGCATCGGCTGTATTTCAGACAACGAGCCGCAGCCGCTTCTTGTTCATTCTCATTTGGGAAGCTACGCAATTACTACAGTAGGCTTGATTTCAAATATGAACGAGCTTGTAAAGAAAACGCTTGAAGCAGGTGCAACGCACTTTCTTGAGATGAGCGGCGGCAGCATCAACGCAACCGAGCTTGTGGCTTCGCTTATTAATCAGAAATCTTCTATAGAAGAGGGCATTAAATTCGTACAAGACGTTGTGCAGGGCTCAATGACGATTCTTCTGATGACGCCGAAAGGCATCTACGCGGCGCGCGACAAGCTTGGCCGCCTTCCGCTGCTTATCGGCAAGAAGCAGGATGCGTGGTGCATTGCTTCTGAAAGCTTTTCTTATGTGAACCTCGGCTACGAAGATGCAAAAGAGCTTGGCCCTGCTGAAATTGTCTTTATCAGCATGGAAAACGGCGTTGAAGTGCGCCAGCCGCCAAAAGACAAGATGAAAATCTGCACGTTCTTGTGGATTTATTACGGCTATCCGACAGCAACTTACGAGGGCGTGAATGTTGAGCAGATGCGCTACCGCTGCGGCGAGATGCTTGCAAAGCGTGATGCTT
>CADBUT010000325.1 GCA_902797925.1 uncultured Spirochaetaceae bacterium | reverse complement strand
TTCTTGCAGGCATGGTCATAGCAGATATTCTGCTTGCCCTTGTTGACCCGCGCATACGCTACGGAAAGGAATAAACTTATGAAAGAATTCTTCAAATATCTGCACACACGCCCGCTGGCGAATATCTCTTTCATATTGCTCTGCATCCTTTATGCGGTGATGATTCTTGCGCCGTTCGCCGCGCCTTATAAGGCACAGACTTCGTTTCCGGATAAGACTTATCACCCTTCCAACATTCGCTTTTCAGGCGGAATAAAGGCACAGGAATGCCGCGTAATCAATTCTGTAGGCTGGAAATACGCAAGGGTAAAAGGGCTTTATCATAAAGTGAAATTCTTCGTTAAAGGCGAAGAATACACTTTTCTGGGATTCAAATGCGACCGCCATCTTTTTGGCACAGAAGACGGCTACCCTCTTTTTCTGCTCGGTGCAGATTCTTTAGGGCGAGACCTTTTCAGCCGCATCGTCTACGGCAGCAGAATCTCGCTTACAATCGGCTTTATCGCCACGGCAATTTCGCTTGTGCTCGCCATACTTTTCGGCGGTCTTGCAGGCTATTACGGCGGCACAACGGACTGGGCAATAATGCGCATCTGCGAATTCTTCATGCTCATTCCGGGGCTTTATATGATTCTCTTTTTGCGCTCGATTCTTTCGTCTTCAATGGATTCTGGGCAGTCTTATATGGTTATCACCGTAATTCTTGCGCTTGTCGGCTGGCCCGGCACAGCGCGCACAATCCGCGGCATGGTTCATTCAATAAAACGCGAAGAATTCATCCTCAACGCGCAGCTCGAAGGCATTCCGTCTGTGGTCATAATTTTTGCGCACATCATTCCGCAGATTTCAAGCCTTCTGATTGTCAGCACGGCTTTGAGCGTGCCGGGCTTTATCATGAGCGAGACGACGCTTTCATATTTGGGGCTTGGCATTTCAGACCCGGCCGTAAGCTGGGGTTCGCTCATAAACAGGGACATTTCAACGCTGAACAATTTGCAGCATTATCCGTGGCTTTTGTACCCGGCTCTGCTGCTGCTTGTCGTCACGCTTGCGTTCAATTTTTTTGGCGACGTTTTGCGCGACTATTTTGACCCGTACCACAACATGTTTCCGCAGTTCAAGCTTTTAAAGTGGCTAAAGCGGAAAAATACGGCTAAGCGGCAGGCGGCACTGCAAGCAGACGCTGCTGAGCTTTCAACAAACGGAACTGACGGAGGCGAAAAATGAGCGGAACATTGCTTGAAGTTAAAGACCTCGAAGTTACGTTCAATGTGCTGCGCGGCCGCGAATATGTAGACATTCACGCCGTAAGGGGCATTTCATTCAGCATTGAAAAAGGCGAAATTCTCGGCATTGTCGGCGAATCTGGTTCTGGCAAGAGCGTTTCAACGCTTGCAGTGCCGGGACTTTTGGGCGCAAACGCCACGGTCAAAGGCCACGCCTTTTATGAAGGCAAAGACCTGATTCCGCTTTCACCCAAAGAGCTGAAATATTACCGAGGCAGAAAAATCGGCATGATTTTTCAAGAGCCTGGCCGTTCTTTCGACCCGCTGCAAAATATCGGCTCTGTCTTTCTTGAGTCTTTCCGCGTAATAGAGCCGGAAATTACAAAAGCTGACGCAATGCAGAAAGCGGCCGCGCTCTTAAAAGAGACAGGCCTTGCAAATGCAGAGGAGCGGCTTTCAAATTATCCGCATCAATTTTCGGGCGGCCAGCTTCAGCGCATCGGCATTGCACTTGCGCTTGCACAATGCTGCGAGCTTCTGGTTGCAGACGAGCCGACAACCGCGCTCGACGTTACGATTCAGGCGCAGATTGTTTCGCTGCTGCTTCAACTGCGGAAGACACGCAATATTTCGATTATCTTCATAAGCCACAACATAGACCTTGTTGCGCACATCAGCGACAAGATGCTTGTTATGTACGGCGGCATGATTATGGAAAAAGGCACAGCGGAACAGATTTCAAAAAGCCCTGTGCATCCGTATACGCAGGCGCTTCTTGCCGCCGCGCCATCGTTCGGGGCGCATTACTCAACAAGCCGCCTCATCTCAATTCCCGGCAAGGTGACTGATCCGGCTCATCCTTCGGCGGGCTGCCCTTTCGCGCCAAGATGCGCACAAGCTTGCGGAGAATGTTGCACCGAATCATTTAAAGGAAGAAAATGCTATGAACGCACATGAAGCTGATGATAAGATTGTTCTTGAGGCGAGCCACATCAAGAAAAGATTCAACCTTGAAGCGGGCTTTTTTGCAAACTATGGCAAATTTGTCTACGCCGTGAACGATGTTTCTTTTTCGATTGGAAAAAATCAGACTTACGGGCTTGTGGGCGAATCTGGCTGCGGCAAGACCACAACTGCAAGAATGATTGTGGGAATGTACAAGACCGACAGCGGAATTATAAGCTATAAAGGCAGCGACACCGCAAAGTTTTCGCGCGCAGAGCTGAAAGATTACCGCGAAAAGGTGAAGTACATCTTTCAAGACCCTGCCCGCTCGCTCAACCCGCGCATGAACATTTATCAGGTTCTCACGAGCGGCTGGCGTTGGTCTGCGCATTGGCAGAACCATCAGGTTGCAAAGGAACAGGCGGCCGCAATTCTTGAAGAAACCGGCCTTTCGGCGGACGATCTTTACAGGCATCCGGCTGAATTTTCGGGCGGCCAGCGTCAGCGCATTTCGATTGCGCGCGCACTTATAATGCAGCCAGAAGTTCTAATCTGCGATGAGGTTGTTTCTGCGCTTGACGTTTCGATTCAAGGGCAGATTCTGAACCTCTTGCAAGATTTGCGCGAAAAGCGCAAGCTGACATATCTCTTTATAACGCATGACCTTAAGATTGCATGCTACTTCTGCGACAGAATCGGCGTAATGTACCGCGGCTGTCTTATGGAAGAAGCTGACGCATGCGACCTTTATAAGACGGCAGCGCACCCTTATACACAGCTGCTTTTTGAGAGCGCGCAAAGTTTCGGCACAAACTCAAAGGGCGAAGTCAAAACGAATATTGAAGAGCTTTCTGGCTGCCCGTTTGCGCACCGCTGCCCGCGCGCTACAGAACGCTGTTCAAGAGAGATGCCGCCGCTTGCAGACATTTCAAAAACCGGCACACCGCATCTTATAAGATGCTTTGAGGAGGCTGAATAATGGCACTTGTAATCACAAAAGGCGACATCACACAATTTGACGTTGACGCAATCGTAAACGCTGCAAACAATTCGCTTTTGGGCGGCGGCGGTGTTGACGGCGCAATTCACAGGGCAGCCGG
>CADBUT010000324.1 GCA_902797925.1 uncultured Spirochaetaceae bacterium | reverse complement strand
TGGTTTTCGTTACTCAAGTTCTGGCAAGCTTCTACAGACTGTGTAATCTGACCCGAATCAGCGGCCATTTTGTTCATTGAATCAGTAATTTCCTGCGTTACGCTTTCAAGGTTTTTCATCTCGTCACCGATCTGCTTGCCGCCGCTGAGAAGCACGTTCGTGTTGTTCTTTACGACATCTGCCGAAGATTTAATCTCGTTTATAGACTGAAGCACCTGAACGTTACCGGCATTCTGCTCGTCCATTGCATTTCTTATTACTGCTTCCTGCTGCTGAACCTTACCCGTCAAATCAAAAATAACTTCAAACTGGTTCTGTACCGCCTTTGTGTTTTCAGAAACATTCTGAATGATTTCCTGCAATTCGCTAAGCTGCGTTCCGATGTTCTTGCCCTGTTCATTTGACTGCTCTGCAAGCTTTCTGATTTCATCTGCAACAACGGCAAAACCTTTGCCCGATTCACCGGCGTGTGCAGCCTCAATTGCGGCATTCATCGCAAGAAGGTTAGTCTGGGTTGCAATGCTCTGAACAACAGAAGAAGCTTCCATAAGGCCAGCTGATTTTTCGAGAATATGCTCTGCAAGCTCGGCAGACTCGTTAATGCGCGTACGGCCTGTTTCAGACTCAGCGCCGAGAGTCTGCACGGTTTTTGAGTTTCCTTCGAGAATCTGCGTTACCGAGCGGATGTTTTCTACCATCTCTTCAACTGCACTTGAAGAATTAGAAACGCAGTCAACCTGAATATTTACATTTTCATTCAGCTCATTGATTTTTGAAATCATAGTCTGAATGGTTTCATCGCTTTTAGAAACGCGCTCAGACTGATAGCCGGTCCGCTCTTTGACCATGTTGATGTTTTTCATGATTTCTTCAACTGATTTCGAAGTAGCGGTCATGCTTGAGTTAACATTTTCTGCCGTGTTAAGTGAAATTTCAACAGATTTTTCAATGTCTGCCAAAAGCTTATGCGTTTCGTCTTTAAATGCATTCAAGTCATTCGTCAAAAGACCGATTTCATTTCGGGTTGTAACCGGTAATCTGTTGCCAGTGTAATCTTTTTCTGCAACTTTCTGCGTAAAAAACTGAATATCTTTTATTTTTGCGTGTATACCACGCATCTGAAGAAGGCTTGTAATAATAATGAAAATTGCACCAAAAATGCCTTCCGGGAAAATGTATTTCCACACCAATTCTGTATTTGGAACATCCTTCAGGGCTGAAGAAAGAACCGGCGTGATTGTAATCATAATAAAGCCGGTTGCACCGCATGTGCTTATCAAAGTGGAACGGATTATAAGCGACATAGCCTGAAATTCCTTGCGGAAGGGCAGAACCTTAAGCAGACGTTCCAGATTTTGAACGAAAAGAGTGTAGAAAGACTGTGCAATCAAGAACACATTTCCGAAACACGTCGTATAAAGCGGTGCAACATCAACGAACACATTCTTGCTGGCAAAAGCTTTTTGAACTATAAGGGCGCAAAAGAATGCGTTTAAAACTCCTGTTATTAATGCTACAGACTGGAATCTTCTTGCAACTTTATTTGTTTTGACAACAGATTCAGGATCATCCGGGTTATAGGCTTTGAGCAGCTTTGTCTGCGAGAACCACCAGAAAAGAATAAAAGAATATACCAAGCCTATACCAATAATGGCAACAGGGGAAGTAAATCCAATCAGAGTTTCCTGAAGGTCAAAAATGCGTAACCGGACTAATGTAAGCCAGCTTACAAAAACTGGAACAATGAAAACGCAAATATAATAGAAGAAAAGCTTTTTTGTAATTGTGATTTTTGAATTGATTGCTTCTGTCATGACAGTGATGCTCCAAAATTATAACAAATTGTTATTGGTTAGTATAAGCTAATCAACTGTTTTTTTCAACTGGAGAAAATAGATATTTTTCCCTATGCGGAATTTAGTATGAGATAGATGCATTGTTTTTACTGTGCTAATGAAACTGTGTAAGATTAGACTGATCGGCACCAAATGGGGCGGCTACGCCCCGCGTAAGCGCGGCTGGTAGGAAACGGCGGACAAAGGCAAAGGCGATTTTGTCGTCAAGCAGATTGATCAGTTTTCAATCTAGGCGTTTTGCATAAGCTTAATCCTTGTAATTAGTCTTATC
>CADBUT010000323.1 GCA_902797925.1 uncultured Spirochaetaceae bacterium | reverse complement strand
GTTTCTTATTTTGCAAATCTGCCGAATGCATTCGTAACGTATATGCTGAAGAATAAACAGTTTCCGGTTATGAATGAAGCTTCGACAATCGCCGCAGTTATAACAATATTATTGCTTGTGTTAGTATTCCTTAAAATGAAAAAAAATCTGAATGACAGGAGAAATTCAATTGAACGAAACAGAGCTGTATAAGGAACTTGGTAAACTGACAAAAGAAAAAGACAAATGGAGAGAAAATATTCCGTATGTTTCATCTCTTCTTGAGCATGATTCTGCAAAAATTCAGGCAAAAGCCTTGTGGCTGCTCGGCGAGATGGGGCTGAAATGGCCGAGCGAAATTGCTTGCTGTGTTTCTTCGGTTGCGGCATTTCTGAACAGCGCAGAACCGCTTTTGCGCGAGCGTGCGCTTAATGCGCTTGGCAGAATCGGGCGGGCAGATTTTGAGCTTATAAGGCCTTACTGGAAAGATTTGTTCCGCTTTGCAAAAGACGGCGCGCCGAATGTAAGGCTGAACTTTATTTGGGCGTCTGAAAACATTGCAACGAACAGCCCGCAACTTTATGCAGATTCCATGAGCATTTTTGCCGGGCTTTTGCATGACACGGATGACAAAGTGCGCATGGCAGCGCCTGAAATTTTCCGCGTAATTGGCAAACGGCGGCCGGAATTTGTAGAGCCGTACATTGAGCTTCTGACGGAAATCTCAGAAACTGACACAAACCGGGTCGTAAGAATCCATTCGCGCGGTGCAATCAAAGCATTTAATCAAGGGCAAAGCCATGCCGCAGATGAATAAAGGCGGAAAATTCATATTTGGAAAATCGCTTATAAGAGAAAACGGAGCGATACAGTTCCCGGAACAGGCAGTTCAGGAATATGATATTGCTTCAGAAGGCAAAATCTATTTATTGACCGGCAGCAAAAAAACAGGCGGCTTTTGTGTAACAAGAAAAATGCTGTTAGCGCCTTCAAAACTCGGCCACATACTCAATGAAAATCCGCAATTAAGAGATTATACTTGCAAAGCAGGGGCTTTTATAAAATATAAAGGCCGTTTTTATACTTGGCTTGAAATTAGCAAAGACGGAATGATTCTGCTTAATGATGAAGTGCTGTCATTTCTGAAGCTTGAAAAAGGAATGAAGCTTCTGTCTATCCGAAGCAGCGATATAGCATTTACTATGGGCGCATTTGGCCCGTTATTAGATGAATCTTTGAAACATGAAAGCGAAATTCAAGTTTTTTAGGTCAAATTTCGAGTGTGTCATTGCCGCCGCTGTGTCATTGTCCGGCTCGCTCAAAGTTTCGCTGCGGATGACCGGGCAATCTTATTGCTCTGTGGTCTGGCTTTAATCAGCTGAGGTGCTGTTGCTTTCAACTGTCTGGTTCGGCGCTGTTGTACTGCTTGTATTCCAAAGGCGGCTTTAAGAACATGGGCATAATGTGGGAAATAATACAGCAAAAGCAATAGTTTACAACTTCATCTGCTTGTTAGTATAATCAGATTATGAACTGGATAATTGCTAGGGGCTTATTGATTCCGTTTTTAGGAACATCGCTTGGCGCAGCTCTCGTTTTCTTTATGAAGCGGGAACTGGACGTTAAGCTTCAGAATATGCTTTCGGGTTTTGCTGCCGGAGTTATGGTGGCAGCTTCGGTATGGAGCCTTTTGATTCCATCAATGGAAATGTCGGCTGACCGCGGGAAACTTGCCTTTATTCCTGCGGCGGTGGGCTTTTGCGCCGGAATGATTTTTCTCTTGATTCTGGATAAAGTGATTCCTCACATGCACCTTGACGAAAGCCACGAGGGAGTTAAAACTAATCTTCAAAAAACTACGATGATGGTTCTTGCCGTTACACTTCACAATATACCGGAAGGAATGGCTGTCGGAATTCTCTATGCAGGCTGGGCTTCAGGGGCAGCACAGATTACAGAAGCTGGCGCGCTCAGTCTTGCACTTGGAATTGCAATCCAGAACTTCCCCGAAGGTGCAATTATTTCAATGCCGCTTCATTCAAAGGGCTTGTCAAAAGCGCGCTCCTGCTGGTACGGGATTCTTTCAGGTATTGTAGAGCCGGCCGCAGGTTTTTTTACGATTCTTCTTGCAAGCCGGATTGTTTCAATTCTTCCATATTTTTTGAGTTTTGCCGCCGGTGCAATGATTTTTGTTGTGGTCGAAGAGCTTGTTCCAGAAATGGCAGAGGGCGAACACTCAAACCTGGGTACAGTCATGTTCATGCTCGGTTTTGTTCTTATGATGATTCTGGACGTAGCACTGGGCTAATTTAAATTTACTGTTGATTCGTGCCGATGGTTTGATAACCCGACACCGCTAAAAGCTTCGCTGCGAGTCTGCGTCGAAACAAATGGTATCAAGCCCGGGTGCAATTCCTTTTAAGAACAGCATACTTCGTCGTTCTGCAGCGAGGTTGTTGATTTCCAAAATGCAACTTTTGCTCTAAATTGCAATTTTGCTTGATGTTAGTCTAATATAACAGCATAATAACTCCTTTTTCTAGTTAGCCTCTTCTAAGTGGTATTCTGGCTTAGAAACGTCCTGTTTCATGGCATTTCTATAACCATGAGTCACGTTGCAACTTTCAACCTTATTGGAAATATACGAAAAAAAATGTTGCAGAACAGGGTAAACATGAAGAGCTTATAAAGGTTGGCAGTATTTACGCCCGCTTTATGCAAGCAGAAAACAGGCTGTAAGCTGGAAACTGTAAAATAAAAAATATGTTTGTTAAGTCTAACATATTGACAATATTTTTCATTTACGTTAGCTTAGGCTAACAAAAAAACTTAAAAAAGGAGTTTCTTTTATGAAAAGAATCATTGCTATTTTAGCTTGTCTTGCCGTAGTTTTTGCGGCATTCTCTCAGACTGTGTCTGTAACAAATACAGTTTCAACAGAACCGGTAATTACAGTTGATGGCGGAAACCACTACTGGGGTTTTACAGATAACTATTTTCTCAGAGAAGAAGTAGTCGGTGAAGCTATTACTGCTGACGGAAGGGCAAGGGTTAAAGGCAAAATCCGCTTTGACCTTCAGACCCTGACTCCGGCAGAATCATCAATTCTTTCTTTTAAGCCGCGCTGGTCATGGAACTCAGCAGCAAACGCAAGTGACGGCAACCGCTCAAGAGTTGCAGCTCTTCTTAAGCCGGTTGACTGGCTTGAAGTTGGTGTTGGTAATCTTGCCGGTGTCGGCTATGCATTCAAGCTTGGACCAAATTTCTCAGGAGACGGCTGGACAGATGACTATAACGAGGGCTGGAACACAATTAAGGGCCTCGTAGGAAATTTTGAGAATATCCACATGCTGATTAAAGACGGAATTCAGGTTTCATACATCGGTGTTCCTGGCCTTAAAATCGGTTTCGGTCTTCGTTCTGCAGGTGCAGATAGAGATACAATGATTAAGAAGGGCATGTTCAACGGAGCAGCTCTTGGTGCAAAGTATTCAGCTGACTTATTCGAAGTTGGTGCTAAATGGGCAGGCAACTTTGGCGCAGAAACAGGTTATCTTGCTGAACAGAGTGACAAAGCTTATCAGGATCATACATTCTATGTAGCTGCTACATTTAAAGGCTTGCAGGAAGCTAAAATCGGCACCACTATTCATGCAGGTGCAGGTTTCTACACAGCAAAAGCTTCTACGGTAAAGAACACAAAAGCTACAACAGCTTTCCTGTTTGATGTCGGTGCCGGTTTCGATTTCCGCAACGGCATTTCAGACGATGTAAACATCGCTGTCGGATACAATAAAATTGGCGGAACAACATCAAAAGTTCTTCCGTTCTGTGTACGTAATACTTTGACTTATGAAGTTTCAAACGATGCTACATTTACTTTTGACTTGTGCTACGCACAGTCTGGTCTTAAAGAAAAGAAACAGGTTGCTGGTACTGTTAATACTAATAATAATGCAATTGCTCCGAATGGTGCAGCTCTTACACCGACAGTGAACGATGAATTCGGCTGGCTTGTTGCAGCCGTTCCGACTTTTGAGTTCTCTATGGGAGCTCACACATTCAGCATGGGCGTTAAATCTGTAGTTCTCGGCGACATTGTTCCACATGCTAAATCTGGTCATGAATGGAGCTGGACAGGTCTCCGTGGACAGGAGGCAAACATCAGTTTCCCTCTTTCATGGTCTTATAATTTCTAATTCAAGATTTGCAGTGTGAGTTAAAATAAGTTCGGCTGCCTGATTTGGTCAATTTACCCATACCAATCAGGCAGTCTTTTTTTAAAATTTAATAACGAAAAAAAATGCAAAAAAAGCCGCAGGGCTTGCAGCTGCTGTACACATCGTTGCTGTAGAACAGAACGGTAAGCTCAGGACAGTCCGGCTCTGTCAGAAAATTGTTATACGGAAATTATGGTATGTTCATGCGGAATTTGCCATTAATGATTCTTTTCAACCTTTGGATTCTCTGCTACAATACCGGCCATGACATCAAGTTACCTGATTATTTACATGATGATTATTCTCTTGTGTATTGTGCTGCCGCATTATTATGCACGGAAGAGAAGATTCAGATTGTTGAAGAAGAAAAGATCAAAAGGAGAAATGAATATTATGGCTTCTAAATTGCTTTCGGAATGTGTAGGAAAGCGTGTTGAACTTTATGGCGAAGGCGGACTTTCCGGTTACGCTGGAACTGTTCTTGAGGTAGAAAATAATCTCATTAAAATTGAAGACAAAAAGACTGTCCGCATCATTAATGCAGATATGATTGCGCAGATTAAAATTAAAAAAGACAAATAACAGTAGGAGATGTCCAGTATTTTTACCGCCCGGCAGAAAAATATAAGCCGGGTGAGTACTCCGGCTTTAAATTCAATATTATTGTGCGGAAGCAGTAAACCCCGCAGCTTGCATAATAGAAAAGACAGATGAAAACAGAATCACCAATTTTAATAGGCACAAGCGGCTATGATTACCCTGAATGGAAGGGCGTGTTTTATCCGGCTGATTTGAAGCGGAAAGATTTTTTGGCGTATTATGCCACACAGTTTAATGCGCTTGAGCTCAACAACACATTCTATAACATGCCCGCCAGTGAGAGGCTTTTTTCGCTTTACGAAAGGTGCAGGGGTAAGATTCAGTTCAGCATAAAGGCTAACCGGCTTTTAACGCACGAAATTGCCCGAAACTGGCAGAGCGATGCAGAAACTTTCAAAGCTGCGCTCAAGCCAGTTCAAGAAAAAGGCTGCCTGAGCGCGGTGCTGTTTCAGTTTCCGCAGAGCTTTCACTATACAGCTGACAACAGGATTTATCTTTCAAAGCTAATCCAAAAGTTTGAGGGTTTTCCTGCTGTCATCGAATTCCGCCATGCAGAATGGCTTAAAGAATCAGTTTTTGAAGGGCTTGAAAAGCGCAATGCCGGAATTGTCTTTTGCGACATGCCTCAGCTAAAGAACCTGCCCGGCGGACAAACCGCAAAGACACCGTTCTTCGGCAACTGTGCATACATAAGGCTGCACGGACGAAACGCAAACGCATGGTATTCAGACAACAGCCAAAACAACGGCAGCGCAAGATACTGCTACGACTATTCAGACGAGGAATTGCAGTCTTTTGTGCCGGTTATACAGAGCG
>CADBUT010000322.1 GCA_902797925.1 uncultured Spirochaetaceae bacterium | reverse complement strand
TAGATTTACCGTAATAGCTGGAATGCTCTTGTGGTGCAACTTGTGTGTGTGCTTTATTTTTCTTGCGGGAATGGAGGAGTGCATTTATACTTTTTTGTAGAAACGAAAAGTGTACTGCGATAGTGCAGGATGGAGAAAAAAATGAAAAAGAAATTAATTGTAAGTCTTTCATTTATTTTTGTGTTGTCTGTGTTTATGTTTGCACAAGAGAAACTTGCCGGTGGCATTTTATACGGACCTAATTGGGCTTGTATGGTTTCAGCACCACAAGGCTGGAGTATGGATCAAGAAACTTTAGCTCACTATGGAATTTATGGACTGTTTTATGAGGATGGTAAAGAATTCGGTGGAAATACTCCTATTATTTATATAAACACACAGAAATTAAATGATGATTCAGATACTGAGTTGGAAAAATTCATTTCTTTTGATACGAATTCATATAAAAATAACGGTCATAAGGTTAATGAATATCAATTGAAAAATATTGAAAAAAAGAAAATCTTTGCCTATAAAATTAGCAAAGAGAATAATTACGAAATATGTGCTTATACAAGATATAAAGACTGTTGTTTTTTAGTAATTCTTACAGCTCATGATGAAGAATCAATTACAAAAAACATTTCTAATCTCGAATTTATAATAAATCACATGGCGTATATGGAATTGGTAAATAATAAGCCGAATTAGTCATGGAATGGGGCTTTTCCGTGACAGAATGGCTCTTTTCGCATTAGCTTATTCCAAAAACAATGATAAATCGGCGAAAAGCGCCGCTTTTTGCTACACAAAAACCGGCAGCTTTTGTACAACCGTCCCATTTTGGAAGAATTTGTATACATGCTTGCGGTGCAAAGTGGGCAAACGTCATCATGACGAGTACATGCTATAATTGCAAGCAAAGGTGAAAAAAAATGAAAAGATTTTTAAAAGTTATTGGGGTATGTTTCACAATATTGCTTTCTCTAATCTTTATCTTATACCTCTGTCTTTGTGTTTATATAAAAAGCAAAGAAATAAAGGTTGATAAAAACAAGCTTCTTGGCGCAACTGATGTTCTGCTGTCTGACAGGCAGATATTGATTGCAAGCCTTGTGCTTAATGAGAGCAGCCATCCTGAATTTCGTAATTATTTCTTTTTGATATGTGATTCATTTTCATTTGAGAATGAAGTAGCAATGCTCACGGCTAGCAGCTATATTGGAAAATACGAAGAAAATAGAATTATGAATAGCATTGACCGGCAGTTCGTTGAGCTGGCTACAAAAAGATATATTATGAAGCATATTGATTATAGAATTTGCTATAATTATCTGTTCTCAAATTTCTATTTTGGTGCTTCTGGGTTTGGTCTTATAGATGCTGCCGGATTTTACTATAAAAAAGATTATAAAGATCTGAGAGACAAAGAATTTATAAGCTTGTGCCTGTTTCTGATAAATCCAACTTATTATAATATTCTTGATGAATCAAAAGCCAACCGCCGCAATAAAAAAATCGAAGAAATCTATTCAAAGCTTGAAAGATAGCTGTCATGTGCAATGCAAACGCTTTGGGTTTGAGATTGGCTTAATCTACGGAATAAGTCTTATCGGCAAACCCTGCAAATGGTGCACTGTTTTGGGTTGCTGTACAAAGACTGAGGGTACGGAGTGGGGTTCAAAAACACTTGTTTGTTGAGTGTCGCGTAAGCGGCGTGTTTATAGTTTCCATGCAACAAACAACATGTAGCGCGTTATCGCGCGGTTCGGGTGCGCATAAGCTTAATCTATGGAATAAACTAAATCTGGCGCACCGCTGCAAGTTTCCGCTTTGCGGAAACTTGAAAGTCTTTGTACATTCCGCAACCGACAGCATGTGTACATGAGTCTGTACTGTCTGGGGTTCTTGCCTCCCCTAAGCTTAGAACCTTATTTTCTTATCTGAATCCTTATAGAACTCTTGCCTCATGGCTTTGATTTGTTCGTCTTTAAGGTAGTCGTCAAAAGCCATCATGCGGTCAATTATGCCGTTCGGCGTAATCTCGATAATGCGTGTCGCAATCGAGCTGATGAATTCGTGGTCGTGGCTGTTGAAAAGCACGATGCCGGGGAAATCTACAAGAGCTTGGTTCAAGCTTTCGATTGCCTCAAGGTCAAGATGGTTCGTCGGCTCGTCAAGGATAAGCACGTTCGCGCCGCTGAGCATCATCTTTGCAAGCATACAGCGTACCTTTTCGCCACCGCTCAAGACCTTTACAGGCTTCAGCGATTCATCTCCGCTGAAAAGCATTCTGCCCAAGAAACCGCGCACAAAAGCTTCGTCCTGTTCCTTTGAGAACTGGCGCAGCCATTCCGTAATGTTCATGTCATTCTTGAAGAATGAGCTGTTGTCAATGCCGATGTAAGACCAAGTGATTGTCTGACCCCAATAGACTTCGCCAGAATCAGGCTTGATTGTGTCCGTGATGATGTCGAAGAACGCAGACTTAGATTTGTGCTCAACACCGACAAATGCAATCTTTTCGCCGCGGTTGACCGTAAGCGAAAAATCTTTCAAAAGCTGAATGCCTTCGTTGTTATAGTTCAGTTTCTCAACGCGAAGGATATTGTTGCCCGGCTCTCTGTCCGGCTTGAAATTCACATACGGGAATTTGCGGCTTGTAACCTGAAGCTCTTCAAGCGCGAGCTTGTCGTAAATCTTTTTGCGGCTTGTTGCCTGACGGCTCTTTGCGGCGTTTGAAGCGAACCTCTGGATGAATTCGCGCAAGTCTTTCATCTTTTCTTCGCGCTTCTTTGCCTGGTCTTTGGCCTGGCGCTGCATAATCTGGCTCATCTGATACCAGAAGTCGTAGTTGCCGCTGAATGATGTAATCTTGCCGTAGTCGATGTCGCAAATGCAGGTGCAGACGCTGTTCAAAAAGTGGCGGTCGTGGCTTACGACAATCACGGTGTTCGGAAAATCAATCAAAAAGTCTTCAAGCCAGTTGATTGATTCAAGGTCAAGACCGTTCGTCGGTTCGTCAAGAATCAGAATCTCCGGTGTGCCGAAAAGTGCCTGTGCAAGAAGAACGCGCACTTTCTGGCTTTCGTCAAGCTCACTCATCATGCGGTCGTGGTACTCTTCTTCAAGGCCCAAGCCCGAAAGCATCTGCTCAATCTGGTTTTCAGATTCCCAGCCGCCAAGTTCAGAATATTCTGCCTCAAGCTCGCTTGCTCTTATTCCGTCTTCTTCTGAAAAATCTGCTTTTTCATAGATTGCATCTTTTTCTTTCTGACACTCGTAGAGCTTCGGAAAGCCCATGAGCACTGTCTCTTTTACGGCGTAGGCATCATAAGCAAAGTGGTCTTGCTTCAAGACTGCCATGCGCTCGCCCGGTGTAATCGTAATCTGGCCTGAATCGTATTCAAGCTCGCCCGAAAGCAGCTTGAGAAATGTAGATTTGCCCGCGCCGTTCGCGCCGATTATTCCGTAGCAGTTTCCGTGTGTAAATTTAAGGTTTACGTCCTTAAAAAGTGGTTTTTCGCTGAATTTAAGACTTACGTCGCTAACTGTAATCAAATTATTTTCCTTATGCTGTGTTTTGCAAACTATTGTCATGCTGAACTTGGTTCAGCATCTGCAATAGATATACAATTGAGATCCCGAATCAAGTTCGGGATGACACTTTTCTCGGTTATCTTATTTTTTGCTGAAAAGGCTCTTGATTTTTGCAAAAAGCCCTTGCTTGGCAGGCTTTTGGGTCTGAGCTGCGGCCGGCGCGCTTCTCTTTTCAAAGTTGCGTGCGTTCTTTGCAGCCGGTTTGCCCTTGAACTGCTGGCCGTTCTGGTTCTGGCGTCTTCCGCCTTTGCCGTTGTTGTAGCGCTTCTTGCCGCCGTTGCCGCCTTTCTGGTAGCTCTTGCTCTTTTCGCCTGTGCGCTCTGCAGCAGCTGGCGCGGCGTTTGCGCTTCCGGCATATTTCTGCTTATAGACCTTCATGCGCTCTTCA
Source organism: uncultured Spirochaetaceae bacterium (assembly GCA_902797925.1). Lineage (GTDB taxonomy): Bacteria > Spirochaetota > Spirochaetia > Treponematales > Treponemataceae > UBA1240. Next base: position 8,507 of record CADBUT010000322.1, on the reverse strand, counting down.
AAGCTGAGCCCTGAAAGTTCCTCTGCTTCTTTTCTAAAGTCAATGTCTGATTCTGGTTTTCTGCCGCGGCCTTTGAATTCGCCGCGCTTAAAGTCGCCTTTAGCGCCGTAGCGTTTTGAACCGTCACGGCGTCTGTCACCGCGGCCGCCGTCTCTTCCGTGTCTTTCATCGCCGCGTCTGCCTCTACCGCGTCCTCTTGAGTCGCGCTCGTCATCATAGTAGTTGTCTGTCTTGATGTAGATGCCGGCGCTTTTGTCTTCTGCCATAAGGCTTGCGTCTGCAACTTCAGACGGAATCTGCATCTCGATGTAGCGTTCAATCGGCGGCAAGCTGTAAACATCCTGTTCGCTGCAGAATGTATAAGCTTTACCGCTTTTGCCTGCGCGTGCGGTGCGCCCAATGCGGTGAACGTAGTTTTCAGCTTCGTTCGGCAAATCAAAGTTTACGACCATCGCAAGGTTGTCTACGTCAATGCCGCGCGCCGCAACATCAGTTGCAACAAGGCATTTGAGAGAGCCTTTCTTGAAAGAGTCGATAATCTGCAAGCGTTTTGACTGCGGCAAGTCGCCGATGATAAATTCCGCTTCAAAGCCGTTATACTGAAGCCGTTTTGCAACAACTTCAACCGTGCGCTTTGTGTTACAGAAAATAATTACGCTTTCCGGTTTTTCCCTTGAAAGAATGCCGCAAAGCAGCTTGATTTTCTCATCGCTTGAAACGTGGTAGAGAAGCTGGTCAATCTCGCTTACGGTGATGTGCTCACATTCAATGGTAATTTCCTGCGCGTCGTCAGTATATTCCCATGCAAGGTTTTTCACGTAAGTGTTCAGCGTCGCGCTGAAAAGCATTGTCTGGCGCGCGTCTGTGCCGGGCAGCACTTTAATGAGCGTGCGCAAATCAGGGTAAAAGCCCATGTCAAACATGCGGTCAGCTTCATCAACAACAAGGAATGCCACATTGCTCAAGTCCATTGAGCCGCTTTCCTGCAAATCGATTACGCGGCCAGGTGTTCCAATCAGAATGTCCACGCCTTTTTCGAGCTTGCTTTTCTGCTGTTCATAGCCGACACCACCGTAAAAGCTTGCTGCTTTTAAGCCGGTGTAATGACCGAGAACTTTTGCTTCTTCTTCAACTTGTACGGCAAGTTCTCTTGTCGGCACCATGATGAGCGCCTTTTTTCCTTTCATTTCGGCGTTTGTCAATAACTGCTGAAAAATGTTGATTAAATAAGCGGCAGTTTTTCCTGTTCCCGTCTGGGATTGTACATAAAGGTCGGCGCCTTTCATCGCGCCGGAGAGCACCTGTTCCTGAACAGGTGTGCAGGTCTCGTATCCTGCGTCAGCAATGCCATTCAAAAGGCTTGCGTCCAGTGATAGTTCTGTAAAATTCATAGTATCTCTTTAGGTATATATTCTTACGGTTTAAAACCGATTTTTTCGACAGGCAGACATTTTGTTTAAAATGCACTTGTAGCAGTGTACAGTTTTTTGCCGGTTATGAAAAGACAAAATAGAAAGAACGTGTTAATTTATATGAATCCTTGTGGAAATTTTGAAACTCTGCCGATAATATTATGATGAAAACCAAAACTTTTTTCTGTGGAATTGTATTTATTCTCATTTCAGCGGGATCTTTATTTGCGACAAGAGGAATTTTGTCTATCCCGGATTCGTCGGCTGTCCGTGACCAGGCTATGGAACCATGGCTTACAGCTCCAATTTCTGCAGTTATCGATAGAGAATGTGAAAATGTCCAGACTGATTTTGGTCAGGTGTTTCAGGTACGTGCAGAAAGAGAAGGCTCTGAAGTTGCTATAGTTTTTGCACCGCGAGAGGGCAGCTATGATTTTTTGGGAAAAGCTCCCGGTGCCTGGGTTGTTTACCGCGATTATTATTCCGGTAAAATCTTAAGAGTTAATGTTTATTTTCAATATGACAGCCGTGTTTATGTATGCTTAAGACCTGACAATCAGCCTAAAAAGCCAAAGTCTGAAGTTGATTTGATTATTCACGGCGCTTATGCATGCCGCGGTGTTCCGCTCGGAATTCCGTTCAGTGAAGTATTGAAACTTTCATTCAGCGAACTGTTCAATCTGACAAAAGAAACAGTACCTTGGAATTATGTAAAGACTGATTACCGTAATTATGTAAACAACAATAAAATGGTTGAAAAAATCCGCCGCAAGCTTCCGCAGTTTGAATACATTGAAGATGCTGCTTATGATGAATTCGAAAATCCAGTGTACATTTCTACCGGCGAAGCAAGAAGCGGAACACCTGGAAAAATCGGAATAAATTGCAGCGGCTTTACAAAATGGGTAGTAGACGGAATTACAATTGCATTGTCGGGCAGCGCAACAAAAATTGAAGCCTTAAAACAGCCCACAATTGAATTGGAAGGCACGCTTTACAAATCTCAGGCTGAAGAAGAGGAAATGTTCCGCTCTTATGACTGGATAAGAAACCTTTCGACAGCTGCTGTCTGTGCAGAACGTGACAAAGAATTTCCGGCCGGAACTCTTGGTGTTGATGTTCAGGTTAATCCTTTTGCGGGGCTTAAGTCGCCGGACGGAACTGTGCGTAATGTGGGCTTTGTACCGAAAACAGGCTACGAAATCAATTTACTTAAACCGCTGCTTTATGTGCTTGCGGCAACAGAGCCTGATATGCTTTATCTTGGTGCTGTTAAAACCTGCAAGAGCAAAACTGAAGATGAGCCTGAAACATGGACATTCCATCATGATGTTGTTTTTCTGCCCTATTTTGATCAGGCAGGTATATGCCATATAGAAGTATTTGAAAGTGGTGTTGAAACTTCTTTTGAAGAATTTGTTGAGGATAACAAAGGCTCTTATATTTATCTGTGCCGCGTAAAATCAAGTGACCGTTTTCAGCCGCTTTAAGCCGGCATTACGTTAAAACGTTGAATAAATCAATATAATTGAAGAAAACTGCATAAAATTCCAGGTTTTATGCAGTTTTTTTTTGCATTGTAATTTTTTTAATAGACAGCAGCTCATCTTTGTAGTATAAATTAACAGTGGACATATCAATTGAAGCTGTTGCATTTGACATAGATGGTACTCTCTACGCAAACTGGCGTCTTTATATACGTGTTTTACCGTATTTTTTACGTCATCTTCCTTTCTTTCTGCAATATAATAAAGTAAGAAAAGTTTTGCACAAGACAGCACCTCTCCCTGATTTTTATGAATATCAGGCACGTCTTTTGTCTCAGAATATGCACATCTCTGTTGAAGAGGCCCGTGCTAAAATTGATACAATAGTCTACAAGGGTCTTGTTAAGTTCTTTAAGAAGATAAAACCTTTTCCGTATACAAGGGAAGCTTTTGAGGCTTTTCAGAATGCCGGATTGAAATTAGCTATTTTGTCGGATTTTCCGCCGGAACAGAAGGGTGATGTATGGGGACTTGCACCTTTGTGTTCGGCAGTTTTGGGTTCAGAAGCCTGTGGTGCGCTGAAACCGTCAAAATATGCTTTTGGTCTTCTTGCAAGGGAATTAGACATAAAGCCTGAACAGATTCTTTATGTGGGCAATAATTTACACGCAGATATTTATGGTGCTAAACAAGCTGGAATGCAAACTGCGTATATTTTGCCTTTGTGGAAGCGGATTTTAGGCATGAAAGGCGGTCAGTATTCAGATATTTCTTTTAAAAACTATCGCCAATTGAAAAATATTGTGTTAGAATAAAAGTGCACTTTTGCATTTAAACAATAACATAGAATAAAAATCGGGTGGGGTTCGATGATTGTTAATGTCATAACGCTGTTTGTGTGCATTGCGATGGTTCTTATTTTTCGGCAGATGGATGCAAATAATAAGTCGATTGATAAGGTAAAACGTTTCAGTGATAAGCTCAAGGAAGATCTCGATGCTTATTTTGAGGGCAGAAGTCAGGCTCTGCAAAATGCAGCAATAGATCTTGACACAAAACAGACACAGGCTATTGCGTCTGTAAAAAGGCTTCAAAAATTTGAAGAAGATTTTGCTGTCCGGTCTAAAGAAACCGAAGACAGAATTAATGCGCTTTCTGAAGTTGAAACCAGAATTGACGGCTATGATTCAATTATTAAAGACTTAATTGACAAAACAGGCCGCGCAGAAGAAAATCTTCAGCATCTTTCAGCTCAATCAAAGCATTTTGACGCAACTTTTAAGAAAATCAAAGAAATGCAGGATAAGCTTCTTCAGCTTGACAGTTCTATTCAGGGAGTTACTGATAAATTTTCTCAGCAGAATCAGGAACAGCTCCAAAAAATTGAAACATCTCTTCTTGAAGAATATAACAACCGTGCCGCAACAATCGGTCAGCAGTATGATGCATACACACAGAAATGTGTTCTGCTTTTGAATGAAGTTGACCAGAAAATTCAGGCTTCATTTGATGCTGCCAACAAGAAGGCGACAGTTCTCGAAGACGCCGTTTTCAAGCAGCTTCAGGAACAGTCTAACCGCCGCAAGGACGAATATATTGCCGCAGTTGAAGACAAAAATGTTTCAATCCGCAAGTCTATAGAAGCACAGATAAATGAGATTCAGGATTTCGCCAAGAAATTCAGAAACCAGCTTGGCTTGGAAATGGGTGCTTATGAAGAGTCTGTACGCACTGACATGCAGAACATTTCTTCTAAGTTCCAGGATACACTCCAGATGCTTGATAACAGGGTTGCAGAGTTTGAACGCACAACTGTTGAGCGTATTGAAGAGTTTAATTCACGCCTTGACAGCAACGACATGCGTATTGAGTCTTCGTTCAATGAGACTGAACATAAGATTGCAACATTCAAAGAGGATATAAAGCAGAACATCAAGCAGGTTGCAGCCGCTCTTGAAGATATGAACGGCGAATTCTCTGCAAAGACTTTGGAACTTCAGACAAACTTCGGCAATGTTGAAGCAAAACTTCAGGGCACAGCCGATGAAAAGATTCAGGAAATTGAAAACGCTTTGCATGATCATATTTCAAGCATTGAACGCGAGATGAACAATTCTTATGAGCGCGTTTCTTCTGACCTTGAAACAAAGAACACTACATTACTCAATGAAATTGCCACACGTTTTGAAGCTTATCAGTCTGATGTTATGTACCGCTTTAAGTCATTCGACAAATACTCTGAAGACATTAACTTCCTTGAAGGTCAGCTCCGTGAGAGCATGGAAAAGATTAAGTCTGACATTGCCGGTGAATTTGAAACATTCAGCCGCGAACAGCAGGAAAAGCAGTCATCTTTTGAAAAGGCTGTTCAGCAGGGTACAGCAGATATTTCACAGGGCTTGCAGGATCTTGAGGCAGAGCTCAACAACCTTAAGGCACAGGCAACAACAAATGTTTCTGAAAAACTCAAGGTATTTGAAGATGACTTCTTCAATGATTTGAATAAGAAGGGCGAGTTTGTTGACGTTGAAATCAGCAAGTGGACAGATTCTATGGAAGAAAAGCTCAATGCACTTGCAGCTGCTTCTGAAGATGACCGCCACAAGATTGAGCTTCAGTATGCTGAAGATTTGAAACTCCGGCTTGCTGAATTCTCTGACAGATTTAAGGACCAGACAGGACGTTTTGAAGCTCAGCTTCAGGGCCTTGACGGCACGCTGCAGGATAAGCTTGCTGAATATGAAGCCAACATCAAAGATTTTGTTGATCAGTCACAGGCCGCGCTTGATGAAGCAAAGGTTTCTTCTAACGAGCATATCAAGGCTGCACTTGATACACATTCAGCTGAGATTCAGGAACAGCTCGGCAATCAGCGACGCGATTTGACAGCACAGATTAAGACAATCTTTACAGACGTTGATTCAACCAGAGAGAGAACAGAAGCTTCTCTTGAATCTGTCAAGACAGACTTTGAAACATGGCGCGACAGACTTTCTGCCCAGTTTACTGAATACAAAGAAGCTTTTGATGAGAAGATTGCAAATCTTGAGAATTCATCAAAAGACAAGATTGAGCAGGTCGGCAGTTCATTCAGCGCTGATATTGAAAATTACACAGCAAAAGCAAGAGAAGAAAAAGACCGCATAGCAAACGAGCTTGAAGATTTGCGCTCTCAGATGGAACGCTCTGTTGCCGGCTTTGACACACGTGCAAACGAGATGATGGCAGAATTCAAGAAATCTTACGAAGGTATGCTCGAAGAAACTGCCCAGAAAATCCGCGAACAGAACATGGAAGCAGACCAGAAGATGCGCGACCTCAAGGCACAGGCGCAGGAAATCAGAGACCAGACCGAAGCTACACAGGAAAAGATGCGGCTTAAGATGCAGACTGATGCAAACGCAATCAACCTCACAATGGACGATGTTGATAAGCGCTTGAAAGGTTTTGTTCAGCAGACACAGCTCTTTGATAAGGCTGACGAGCTTAAGAACGACCTTGAAAGTAAGCTTGAAGCTCTTAAGACTGAAATTACACGTGTTGAGTCGTTCCGCCAGGTTGCCAATGACCTTGAACAGGAATTTCTCAAAATCAGACGCATGGAAGACGAAGTTTCTCAGAAGCTCAACAAATTCGGTGCTGAAAAGAAACGGATTGAAGTTATTGAAGGCGATTTCAACACACTGCTTACGATGTCTACAAACATGGAGCAGAAGATTGCAGAACTCCGCAATTCAAACGATGATTTGCAGGAACTTCAGCTTGAAATCAGACGCTATCAGGATTCTGTTACTGATATCGCCGGAAGATACGACAGACTTGAAAAGAAGAACGATGTTCTTGAGCAGACAATGGCAAGCATTGACCGCTCATTTGAAAACCTGCAGCAGATTGAAAAGCGCATTGCCGCCTGTGACCTTGAGGCAAAGAAATTACCGGAACAGGTTGCAGACATCAAAAAGTCGGTTGACAAGCTGCTTGACGGCAATACACGCGTAAACGAAGCAGTAGAAAGACTTGCTTCGCTTGACGTTATTCTTAAAGACACTGAAACACGTATCAATGAAATGCAGAAAGCACGTGAATGGCTTGCAAGAACAGAAACCCGTATTAACGAGGTTACTAAAGAAGCTCAAGAACATGTTAAGATGTATGAAAATTTGGTTAAGGCTGAACCACAGCGCGGAGGTGTTTCAAAACCGAGAGGAGAAGAAGGAGCACCTTCCATCGCACAGCGTGATACAGTCGTCAAGCTCGCAAAGTCGGGCTGGGGTGTTGATGAGATTGCGTCACGAATGCACATTTCACGCGGTGAGGTTGAGCTTATACTTGAGCTTAACACAGGCGTGAAATAAGCCTTGAAATGGCTGATGAATTGCAAATTTTATGTGTTCAAATAACAGGGTGGGTTGAATGAACACAAGCCTCTGAAAAGTTTTTCTTTTCAGAGGCTTTCTTTTTTAGGATATTGAGTTTCAATCCTTTGACCCATATCTTAATTTGTGGTATAATTTTTCTATGAGTGAAAATTCAATGTACGAAATAAATCAAAAAATTGTTTATCCAAGCCAAGGTGTAGGCAAAATAGTAGACATCACAGAGAAAAAATTCAAAGATAATTTATTAACATATTACGTCATTTATCTTGAAGTATCTGATATGACTATTATGGTGCCGGTTGATAAGGTAAACGATCTTGGTATAAGAGCTATCGTATCAGAAGAAGAAGCATTAAAGGCTTTGGAGCTTATATCAGAAGAATTTGAGCCTATTCCTTCTGACTGGAAGCTGCGCTATCAGATGAATCTTGACCTTTTGAAGAAAGGCACGGTAAATGATATTGCTTCAATTGTACGGTCTTTGTATCACAGAAGCAAGATTAAGGAACTTCCGATTCTTGAACGCAAATTGTATGATTCGGCTAAAAAACTTCTTGAAGATGAAATCTCATTTGCTTTGAATAAAACACCGAAAGAAGTTGAGCAGCTTTTGCACTCAAAGCTTGAACCGCTTGGTGCTGCTTTAGATGCTAAGCGCAATTCTTCAAAGCTTCATGATCCTGATGATGACGATGACTTCATTGACGATGAAGATGAAGATGCAGTTGATGAATCAGACGAAGTTGATGAAGAAGATGATGAAGATATGGAAGAATAATCAAAGAATTGCTTTGATTATTACGGCAGCCGGTTCTTCAACCAGATTTGGAAAAAATATAAAAAAAGAATATCTTCCGGTTGTTGAAAATGACCCTTCTAAAGGAACTGTTTTAGGCAGGTCGCTGGAAACGTTTTTAGAGACAGGTTATTTTTCAACAATTGTAATTACAATTCCAGAAAACCAACAGAGAGAGGCAGAAAAAGCACTCACTTATCTGCCTCTCGGTAAATCTCTGCTAAATAAAGAAATAGCTTCAATTAATTTCTCTTTTTGTACAGGCGGAAACACGCGCCAGTCGTCTGTCTTTGAAGGGCTGAAGTGTGTACAGAGGCTCTCAGGTGAAAGCACACCTGATGCGGTGCTGATTCATGACGGTGCGCGGCCTTTTGTTTCTAAAAAGATTATTGATGATGTAATAAACTGCCTTGAAAAATCTGGTGCGGCTGTT
>CADBUT010000321.1 GCA_902797925.1 uncultured Spirochaetaceae bacterium | reverse complement strand
TATACGTCCAATAAGGTTCGTTTGGTCCGCTGAACTGCTCATACACGTCTTTTTGAACGAGCGTGAAGCCGTGCTTTTCGTACCAGCACCAGTTGCAGTCGCAGTCAGTCCAAAGATAAAGGTTTTTCCAGCCTTCAGCACGGAGTTTTCCGCATAGTGCATCAAGAAGCGCTGCGCCTGCGCCGGGCTTTCTGCTGACAAAAAGCGAGAGCTTTATGTCGCCGCTGTTCATCAAGCCGAACGTGCGCTCGTCAAGCGTTTCAATGTATGTCCGGCTCATGCCTGATGCAATCTTGTATTCTTCGGGAAATTGCGCAGAATTTTCGGCAAACCATTCGGCAGCTTTATTCACATCGCCTTTTCGGGCAAAGAATGCCGCCGAAAGAAATTCGCCCTCATTGCCTTGCGTCTTTTCTTGCGGCACACTGCCGACAAGCTCAAAGTTGTATTCATTTTCAAAAATATTGTTCCTCATTATGTATTCCACATTGAACCGCTTGAACGCATCATCGCCCACAGGCGGACTCCACAGCGGAACAAGCACGTCAAGCAAAAGAGGAATATTCTTCATATTAAAAGGCTGAATTTTTGTATTGTCAGTCATAATCTTATCCCTTTATTCGCACGGAAGGTTCGGAAACATCAGTTTACCGAACATGTCGATTATCTGTTTTACCCGAATTTTGTCTATTATGCAATGGTTTAAATTTGCGGCAAAACAGCAATTTTATCCAATTCATGGATTTTGTTTATTGCTATGATTTCAGCATACAAATTCCAAAAGGAGATAATCTTTATGAAAAATGAAATCTTTGAAAAATTTAATGAAGGGCAGCTTAGAATGCCGGAGCAGACAATTTCGTTTGAGCAGATACCGTGGTCAAAGCACCCGACTTTTGAAGGTGTAGAACTTAAGCATATCATCAAGGCAAAAGACACAGACGGAAAATTCAGCTGCCATCTTGTGCGCATTGCACCAGATAAAAGCATCAAAAACCACATTCACGAAACTCAGCTTGAAATACATGAAGTAATTGCAGGAAATGGCAGATGCATTAATGCCGGAAAAGAGCTTGTTTATGAGCAGGGCATTGTTTCAATTATGCCTGCAAAAGTTCCGCATGAAGTTCACGCCGGCAGCAGCGGGCTTTATATGTTTGCAAAATTCATTCCGGCACTTTGCTGAACCTGAATCGGACCGGTTTTTCTGTGCTGCAAATTTTACTTTTTGGCTGTTCTCTGTTATATTTTAACTATGAAGCATAGAAAACTGACCGTTTTTTCAGTTCTTATAGCATTTGCTTTTATTTCCTGCTGCTCATACAAAAATGTTCCGGTTGTTCAAAAGAAAAACTGGAACACCAACTATACTTATGTTTTTGTACACGGACTTTCGGGCTGGGGACACTATGATTTTCAGAACAAGCTGCTGCCTTATTGGGGCTTGCAGAACGGTTCGCTTTTGAAACAGCTTAAAAAGTACGATTTTAACTGTTATGATGCTTCTGTTGCTCCACAAGGCAGCGCATGGGACAGAGCTTGTGAACTTTATGCTCAGCTTACAGGCACTGTTACAGATTACGGCGTAGAACATTCTGCAAGGTGCGGTCATGCGCGTTTCGGCCATGATTTTTCGGACGAGCCGCTTATTCCGCTGTGGAATGAAAATTACAAAATCAATCTGATTGGTCACTCTTTTGGCGGTGTAACTGTCAGGCTGCTTGCGCATCTTATGGCGGAAGGCTCAAAAGCCGAACAGGACGCAACTCCGGCAGAAGAATTAAGCCCGCTTTTTAAGGGCGGACATGCAGACTGGATTTATTCTGTTACGGCGCTTGCCGCTCCGCACAACGGCACAACCGCCTACCATATTCCGGCTGGAGATCTTGAATTTAAGACGCAGATGCAGAAAGCAATGGACAAAGCGAACGCGCCTAAGAAAGACGGCCGTGTAGATTATGACTATGCTGATTTTGATATGCACATTCAGAATGCGGCAGAAATAAACAAATGGCTCACAACTTTAGATTCTGTTTACTATTTTTCGTTTCCGTGTAAGGCAACAAAAACTGCTGAAGACGGAACTCAGGAGCCAATTGCTGAAATTATGGAAAAATTCCTGCAGCAGACTGCGCTCAAACTTGGGCGTTTTGAAGGAACAACACCTGACGGCTTGACGCTCGGAAAAGAATGGCAGGCAAATGACGGCCTTGTAAACGTAATTTCAGCCCGCGCACCGGATTATGCTCCTTCTGAGGAATTTATGGAAAACCCGGCGGCTGTAAGAAGCCTCAAAAAAGGAACATGGTACATAATGCCTTATTTTGAAGGTGATCACATGTCGCTGCAGGGCGGTCTTACAGTAAAAAGCGATATCATAGAGTTTTACATCACCCATCTCGACATGATAAACAGACTTTAAGCAGGTATCAAGTTTATATTTCACCCCTAAACAGCCGGTCTGTGAATAAAAAAGCCCGGCTTTGAACCGGGCTTTTGGTTAACGGCAGTTTGAACTACATGGCGAGAAGAAGCTCTATGTTTGCCTTAACAAGATTATAGAGCGCGCTGTTCCCTGTGTGGTCAGGGAAATTGCGCCATACAATTATGGTAGAATTCGGGCTGACTGCCTTAGCTGGCTCTGCTATGGAATTGTGCAGATTGTCTATGATAATGTCGAACTTTTTTTCGGCAGCTAAAGCCAGCTGGTCACTTGTCAGCGGT
>CADBUT010000320.1 GCA_902797925.1 uncultured Spirochaetaceae bacterium | reverse complement strand
TCTTTTGGCGCGTCGCCTTATACTGGTCAAAAAGCTCATGTCTGAATGTCGGCGTCCGCGAATCCATTGCGGCGAGAATATACTGCGGTTTATAGTCTTTCAATATGCGGTGAAAATTCCTGAAAAATCCGAAAACTGCGGAAATGTTTTCGCCGTTCTTGTTTATGAGCGGCCGGTTTATAAAAGCATAATATGCCCTGTAAATAAGTCCGTAAGAGTCAAGAATGTATAAAGTGTTGTTATCCGGCATAATCGCTCCAAAATGCTTCCTTTCAGTTTGCTTCTATAATAACAGAAAAAAACTGTATGCGCATATCTGGAATTTTTCCTATGGTTGAAAAAAAAAGCCGGTGTTTGATGCACCGGCTTTTGTCATTCTGGGCGCTGCGCCCTTGCAGTTTTACTGCTGAATATCAACGTAGCTTGCTGTGTGAAGCTCACCGGCGTAAATGCTTTTCCGGTTTTTGTACGGGTTTTTGAATTTGGCAATTTGATTTCTGATGCGCACGATGTTGCTCTTCAACAGGTTGCGGTTGCGTTCATTTTGGGCAAGTACCTGTGTCTGAAGCTTGTACAAATCTGTCTTGAGCTGTGGAATTTCAGTTTCACCGTGCGGATAGACTGAACGGTACAAGTCTTCCATCGGTTTTATAACACGCTGGAGATTATTTATGTTCGATACAATCTGCTCTTCTATTTCAGCTTGAGTAGAAATTGCATTTACATTGTCTGATTTTATGCTGGCTTCCTGTTTTTCAAGCACAAGAAGATATTCCTGAAATTTAGACCGCTGCTGTTCAAGCAAGTGACGCAGACGCTTCAAAATTGCAACACGTTCATCGATTTCTGTTTGTGTAAGAGTTAAAGTCTCCGTCATGAATAACCCCTTAAGGTTTGATTAAATCAAATAATGCGTATTTCCATTGCATACGCTGCAAATAACCGATTAACCCGAAATATTTATTCCTGTATGCTGTACAGGGTGATTTTCAATAGGATCAGAATTTACAATTGCGGTTGCCCATGAATCACGGAGCTGGCTCATCATGCTGCGTACAAATGTGATTTTTTCAGGCTTTGTGCCGACGTTGGCTTCCAATAATTCCTGGTTAAAGAACATATAAAGATTAAGAAGATTCTGGGCAATTTCGCCGCCTGCTTCCATGTCAAGAGAAACCATCAGTTCTGTGATAATTTCCTGTGCTTTAATGATGTTGCGGCTGAATTTTTCGATGTCTTTTGGTGCAATTTTTGTATCGGTACCAAATTTTTCTAAGGCTAAATTTAGCTGTCGTACACATTCATCATAAAGCATAATGATAAGTTTGCCCTGGCTTGCTGTTTTTACACTTGCTTCTTTATATGCACTATAAGCTTGGTTATATCCCACCGATTCCCCCTGTATTAGTATGTATCATTTGAGCGACACATTAACAAACAGAATACAATACACTCTAATTCGTTTAAATATCGGCGTTGAAAAAAGCAACTTTAGCAAAAAAGTGATTTTTTTTGGAAAATTATTGATTTTTTCAGATATAAAGCAAGCTGTGCTACCTTTTGCAATGCCCGGTGTCAGTTTTTTTGTTATTTTTTAAGACGTTTTCTATAGCCTAACGGCGTTTATTTTCGTATATTAAATGTAGCTGGTTGGTTAGCGCTTTTGAACTTAAACTGAACTGAATATAAATAGTCTTTGAATATGGGGTATATAATGAGCGAAAACAAAAACGACGACAACAAGAAAAACGAAAACGACCCATACGATTTTTTCAAATTGTCAAACGAGCCTTCAAACAATGGCGATAAAAAGCCTAAATGGTCTTTGTGGGTTCTTGTTGCTGTTGGTATCGCAGTAATTCTGCTTGTAAATATGATGGGTATGTCCAGAGCGGACACGACAATTCCTTTTTCTGAGTTTAAAAAGCTTATTGAAAACGGAACAATTGTCCGTGTTGATTTAGGACAAAACTATTTTATAGGTTACAGTTCTCAGCAAAACACAGCTTCTCAATATTCATCTGAAAATGCACTTTCTGCTTTGTTCCGCAATGCAAATATGACACCTGAATATAAGACAGTTGCAATCTATACAGAAGATTTCTTTAGGTTTCTTGATGAAAAGAAGGTAACTTATAAGGCTGTTGCAAAACAGAACAATTATATTCTTGAGATTATCCTTAACTGGGTTGTTCCGTTCGGTCTGCTTTTCTTAGTATGGCGTATGCTCTTTAAAAAGATGGGCGGCGGCTTCGGCGGCGGAATGGGACTTTTCTCTGCCGGACAAAGCCGCAACAGCGCTGTGGAAGAGGGCAAGGTAACTACCCGCTTTAAAGACGTTGCCGGTGTTGACGAAGCCAAAGAAGAGCTTGTTGAAGTCGTAGACTTTTTGAAATCTCCAAAGAAATATACAGACATCGGCGGCAAGATTCCGAAAGGTGTGCTTTTGGTCGGACCTCCGGGAACAGGTAAGACATTGCTTGCCCGTGCCGTAGCCGGAGAAGCCGGTGTGCCGTTCTTTAGAATCAGCGGTTCAGACTTTGTAGAGATGTTTGTCGGTGTGGGTGCAAGCCGCGTCCGTGACCTTTTCAGACAGGCACGCGAAAAAGCGCCATGCATCATCTTTATTGATGAGCTTGACGCCATCGGCAAGAGCCGCGTAAACGGTTTCGGCGGCGGCAATGACGAGCGCGAGCAGACATTGAACCAGCTGCTTGTAGAAATGGACGGCTTTGACAACGAGAAGGGCTTGATTATTCTTGCCGCTACAAACCGCGCAGATGTTCTTGATTCGGCTTTGCTCCGTCCGGGACGTTTTGACCGTCAGGTTCCTGTTGAATGTCCTGATGTAAAGGGCCGCGAAGAGATTCTCAAGATTCATGCAAAGAATGTCAAAATTGACGATGACGTTGATTTTAATTCTATTGCACACGGAACTGTAGGTTTTGCCGGTGCAGATCTTGCAAACGTTGTAAATGAAGCCGCACTTCTTGCCGTGCGCAACGGCAGAAAAAAAGTGTCAATGGTAGATTTTAACGATGCCATAGACAAGGTGAGCATGGGCCTTAAGAAGAAGAACAAGCGTGAGAACGAGAAAGAGCACAAACTCATTGCGTTCCACGAGACAGGCCATGCGCTCATTGCGGCTTTTACGCCGGATTTTCCGCCTGTCAACAAGATTACGGTTGTTCCGCGTTCGCACGGCATCGGCGGCTTTACGCAGTACCGCGAGCAGGAAGAACACAACTGCCTTACAAAGCGTGATATGCTCAATGAGGTTGACAGCTGTCTCGGCGGCCGTGCTGCTGAAGAGATTATGCTTGGCGAAGTTTCAACTGGCGCTTCAAACGACATTGCGCGCGCCACAGACATAATAAAGCGCATGATTACCGACTACGGTATGAGCGACAAATTTAAGAACATTACGCTCGGAAAAGGCGTTCTCGGAAACCGCGGCGGCGAGCCGAGCATTGTCCGTGAATTCAGCGAAGAGACGCAGAAGTTCATTGATGAAGAGATGGCGCGCATAATGGATGAGCGTTATCAGCATGTTCTTTCTGTATTGCGCGAACATAAACAGCTGCTTGAATATATTGCGAACCGTCTTATTGAGATTGAAACTATGGACGGCAAGGAATTTGCAGATATTATAAAGGCAGAAGCTGATTTGTCGCAGAAGTTAATTGCGCAGAATAATGCTCCGGCTGACGGCAACGCATCAGAGGACAAGCCTGAAGAATCTGCCGTTCAATCTGAAACTTCTGAAAATTGAAAACCGCCTGAATTTGGCTGTTGGCTATAAAATTGAAAAGCCGGTCTGCAAAAAGCAGACCGGCTTTTGTTTTGATGTTTTCCGTTTTTTCGGAACTTAGAAAGAAGCTATAGTGCGCTTCTTTTTTATTACGAAATAATCTGGATATTGAAGCTTAAGATAGTGAATGTCATCAATGACCCTTGTAAGGTGCCTGTCGATTACTTCAAGTGATTTAGCTTCGTCTTTGGCTTCTATTGCGTCTGTCAGTTCGGTGTGGTCACTAATCAGTCTGTTCATGTCCATGCGCTCTATATTCAGATTGCGTACTCTGTCAAAATGAACCAGAAGCCGTTTTAAGAAATTGTAGACTGATTCTTTCTGGCAGAATCTGAACAGCAGTTTATGGAATGTGTTGTCAATTAAAAGAAGCTGGGCCGCGTTATTGTTTTCTATGCAGACTTTCTGCTGTTCTATATTATTGCGGAGTTCAACAACGTCATAGTCTGTGCGCGACTGTGAAAGCTGCTGTACAATGCTGCGTTCTATAGCCCAGCGTGCAAAGCGGGCCTCTTCTACTAAATCCAAGTCTATGTGGGACACTCTTGTGCCGCGCTGAGGCATTATTTTTAATAAGCCTGATTTTGAAAGGTCAAAAAATGCTTCACGCACAGGTGTCCGGCTAAGTTCCAGCTGTTCACTGATGATAGATTCACTTACCAGTTGACCAGGTTTTAAGTGGAGATTGACAATATTGTAAGACAGACATCGGATTGCGTAATCGCGTGTCGATTCGTACCGCTCTCGTTCTAGAACAATTAAATTTGTTTCTGCTTCCATATTGAACTCCACTTTATCAGACTAATTTACTTTTTTCAATTAGTTCAAAAAGTTCCTTATGTACTGGCATTATCCGGGTGTCTGTCAGCCCAAATATTTTTGCAATACACTTTCTACTGCAGAAGCGTCTGCAACCAAGTCTTCAAAAATAGCTGTGATTTTTGCTGCAAGCGGTGTCTTTGTTAAGTCTGTACCGAACAAAGTTTCATTGGTAAGAATCGGTTCAAGAACGCCGTTCGCTGTCGATTTATCGCCAAGCTTTACGTTTTTCAGTTTTTCCTGCATTTCTTTGAGCATCGGGTCGCTTGAAGGTTCAAAGCTTTTGCCTTTTGAGTCAACTGCAAGCAGATAGCGGAGCCAGCCTGCAATGGCAAGCGGAATGCCTTTTAGTGCGGCAAGGTCTTTGCCCTGTTGAATATACGATTTGATTGTCTCGCCGAAGCGCACTGGAATTTTCTGCGAAGTGTCCGTCGCAATTCTCTGCGGTGTATCCGGAATGTTCGGGTTTACAAGCCGTCCGTTGATTACCTCGTCAATAAAAGCTTTTGGACTTAAAATGCCGGGGTCTTCTACTACAGGCAGACCTTCTTTATAGCCAATCTGCTTGATGAGCGAAACAAGCAGCGGGTTTTTCATTTCTTCTGCAATGGAAGTGTAGCCTAAAAGACAGCCGTAAACTGCAAGAGCTGTATGCAGAGGGTTAAGACATGCTGTAACCTTCATGCGTTCGCTTTTGCTTACAGAAGCTCTGTCTGTGAGAAATACACCCGAATCCTTGAGGTTTTCAAAAGCAGGGCGGCCTGCCGGAAAAGTGTCTTCTATAACAAGATACTGCGGTTTTTCGGCATTTACAAACGGCGCAATGAAAGTGCCTTTTGATGTGGTTATCGGCGCAATGTTGCTTATTCCGTCTTTTTCAAGCTGTTCCTGCACATTTTTGGCAGGGCGCGGCGTAATTTTGTCAATCATTGTCCATGGAAAAGCTACTTTTTTTTCATCTTTTAGATAAGAAACAAAATCTTTTGAAACATAGCCGTTCTTGAGCCATGTTTCTGCTATTTCAAGCACTGCGCGCTGAAGCTTTTCGCCATTCTGCGAGCAGTTGTCCATGCTTACAAGGGCAATTGGTTTTGCACCGGCGTTAAAGCGTTCAAGCATGAGCGCTGTGATAATGCTCATTGCGTGTACCGGTGCTGAAGGACCTTGTGCAAAATCTTTCTGGACAACCGGAAGAAGTCCGCCGTCCATGCCGCGGAGAGCGTAGCCTTTTTCGGTTATTGTAAAGCTTACCATTTTAAGCGAAGGTGAGACAAAAATTGCTTTTAAGCGCGTCCAGTCCGCCTGATTCTGCGGTGTTGCCTGATAAGCTTCTGCGGCAGAAGCTACTACGCTTTTTTCAAGGCTTCCATCTGCGCACATAGTAACTAGCAGCGCAAGATTATCAAAAGGTTTGTAGATTTTTTCTATTATTTCACCGTCAAATGTGTCGGCTGCAATAATTCCGGTTTTGGCAAGGTTTTGATCTAAGAGTTTCTGCTGCAGCGGTGCAATAAAACCACGGAAAATATTTCCCGCGCCAAAGTGAATCCATTCAGGTGCTTCGGCTGTGTTTTTTTTCATAAGCTCAATGTTAAACTGTGGAAGGGCAGCGCCAGTTTTCTGCCATGCGGCTGTATCTTTTAATGCAGAGAGTGTTAATGTAAGCATAAAAACTCCTATTAATAGTGTACTAGTATGTTAGTATCCTGCCAGTGATTTGTCAATATTCGAAGTTTGCAGTTGGGATTGTTTTTCAAAAATAGCTCAATTGGCAAAACCTGTAAGTTTTCGTCCTGTGAGAATTTAATAAGAAATTTCTCCTTGACTGACAAAGCGGTTTCTGCTTTACTATAGTAGGAGTTTAAGATTATTTCAGAATGGGCATTTTGTTTGTTTTTCAAATTGCTGTACTGAAAAAAGTTTTTCTTCGCGGCCATTTTTTCCAGCTGCAAAGAGGGGTGCTTTTTATATGAAAAAAATTATTTCATTTGGTTGTATTTTTGTTTTAACTGCTGTTATGCTTTCTGCACAGATTATGACAGCCGGCGACTTTTTTCAGTCTATAAATGAATTTTATGGAACGATTAAAGATTTTGAAGCCAACGTAACTATTACTGATTCAAAATCTGTTTCTTCTGCAAAAGTATCTTTTAAGCGCCCCAATCTGCTCCGTTTTGATTTTTCAAACCCTGACACTCAGGTAATCTGTTTTAATGCTGAAACCCTTACAATTTATGTGCCTAGAACACGCGCTATAATGACACAGACTGTGTCAGGTTCGGGAAGATCTTCTGGTGCAGGCATTGCAACTCCTGAAGGTTTGTCGCTTATGCGCCGCTATTATTCAATTTCCTATGAAACAGGTCAGAATGCAGAGCCGCTCGACGAAGGTTCTTCTGAAAAGGTTGTAAAGCTTATTCTTGTGCCGAAAACTTCATCTGAGGGCTACCGCCGCATCCGTCTGTCTGTAAACCCTGAGACAAAGCTTATCCGCCGGGTTGAAGGCTACGCAAAATCAGGCGAGACTTTCATTTTTGACTTTAAGAATTACGCGCTGAACAAAGGCATCCCGGATACACGCTTTATTTATGATCCGCCTTCTTCTGCAAACAGTTATGATAATTTTTTGTATGCGGAATAAAACTTAAAAATTCGGAACTTTTCCGGATTGATAACTTTATTTGAAAATTTTAGACTTAATAAAAATCTTTTATTAAGTTGTTTATAGATAACGAGTTGAGAATGAAATTTCAGCTCAAAGGATTTTTTTATTATGGAAAGTTTTGGTGCTACGCTAAAGCAGGCACGTGAAGCCCGCGGAATTGATTTGGAAAGGGCTTCGCTCGAAACTAACATTACTACCGCTTATCTTGACGCACTTGAGAAAGAGCTGATTTCGTCTTTTCCATGTGACACTTATTTGATTGGCTTTTTGAAGAATTATGCTGAATATTTGAATCTTGACTCTGAAGAATTGGTGACAATGTACAAAGCCGTAAAAACGCAGATTGAGCCTGCGCCTTTGGAGCTGCTGCTTGCACCGAAAAAGAAAGTTCCAGTTTATGCGGTTGTTGGTGCTGTAGTTGGTGTCGCAATTATCTCGCTGGCGGCTTTCCTTATCATACGTCTCAACTCAAAAAAAGATGAAAAACGCGAAAACGTTATCTCTGCTGCTCCTCAGCACAGTGTCTATCAGCTTGGAAATGTTCCTATGCAGAAACGTGTTTATCAAGATGATCAGATTGAAGTAGCTTTTGATAATGAAGTAGTAACATTGAAAGTAGCTGATACTATCGGAATGCTCACACTGGATACACCGTTCGGTTCTCAAGTTGTTGAACTTGGTGAAGAATCAGAAATTGATTTGGACGGTCAGCCGGGTGGAGAAATTTCGGTTTACCTTTCTGATATTTCTAAAACAGATTCAACCCGCGGTGCAGAAATTCAGGTTGTCAGAATTGTTCCTGAAGCAGAGCTTGCAGTTGTTGCTCCTGTTGAATCAAACCAGGAAGAGGAATTTGCTTCAAATGAGCTTGTCTCTGAAACAACAGAAGCAGGAATTAAGAGAACCATCGTTTTTGAATCGGCAACTGCTTATCCTGTAACATTAAATGCAAATTTCAGAAACCAGTGTCTGTTCCGTTATCAGATTGACCGCAAAGATATTGTAGAAGATTTCTATACTTCAAACCAGACTGTAAGCATTAACGCAAACAACGGCTTCCGTTTGTGGATGTCGAATGCCAATGCTGTAAAAATGCAGATTGTTGGCGGCGGCCGTGTTGTAGATCTTGATATCGGACGCCCAGGCCAGGTTTTGGTAGAAGATGTAAAATGGATAAAAGACGAAGACGGCCGTTTCAAATTGGTGGTTATGGAAGTTGAATAACAAGCTTTTTTTCCTTGATCAGCATGGATGTGCGAAAAATCAAGTAGACGGTGAATTAATTATCGGACACCTCGCTGAAGACGGATGGGTTCGTACTGACGAGCCGGAAAAAGCTTCTTTAATTATTGTAAATTCCTGCGGATTTATTGAATCTGCCAAAACCGAATCAATCAATTCTGTTATACAGGCAAGGGCGCAATACCCTAATGCAAAGATACTGCTTGCCGGCTGCCTTGCCGAAAGATACCACAAAGAATTCGCAGATTCTTTTACCGAGGTTGACGGCATTTTGGGCAACGGCGACATTTCACTTGTGCGTAAAGCTGTAAAAGAGCTTGAGCAGGGCAAGAGGCCGGACATAAATTCGCCCCAGAACGGTGTCTGTGCCGGTGAGCGGCCTGAGTTTCTGTCGTTTGCAGGCAGTGCATTTGTCAAAATCACAGAAGGCTGTAACAACCGCTGTTCTTTCTGCGCCATTCCGCTTATACGCGGCAACTTGCGTAGCCGCTCAATTAACGAGATTGTAGCTGAAATAAGAACGCTTCTGCTCCGCGGAATCTTCGAGATTAATCTGATAGGCCAGGATTTGGCGTCTTATGGCAAAGACTTTGAAAGCGGTGATAATGCCGGCGAAAGCCAGCTTGTAAAGCTTCTTAACGAAATAAGCGAGCTTAAGGGTAATTTCTGGTTAAGGCTTTTGTACATTCATCCTGACAATTTTCCGCGCGGTTTAACCGGCGCAATCAAAAAAGATTCAAGAATACTTCCATATTTTGACATTCCATTTCAGTCTGGCGACAATGACATAATTTTGCGCATGAACAGGCATGGCAACGCTGAAGCCTACAAGACGCTTGTCGCAGAAATCAGAAAAGAGCTGCCGCAGGCTGTTTTGCGCACCACCTTTTTGACCGGTTTTCCGGGCGAAGATGAAGCCAAATTTGAGAATACCCTCGCTTTCTTAAAAGCCATTGAGCCTGACTGGTCGGGCTGCTTTGCTTACAGCCCGGAAGAGGGAACTCCTGCCGAAAAATTTAAGGAAAAACGCGCCCCTCAGCGCACCGCAAAAAAGCGCTGTGAAAAGCTTACAGAAATTCAGCAGGCTATAACTGAACAGAGGCTTGCGCGCCACTGCGGCGAAAAATGCGACGTGCTTATAGAAGAGATTGTGCCTTTCAAAGAAGGTGAAGAAACCGGCTTTGTAATCGGGCGCGCATGGTTTCAGGCGCCGGAAGTTGATGGCGCGGCAGTTATATCGTATGATGTTACTAATCCAAAGCAGGTTGCACAGATTTCTGTCGGTGTAAGAATTCCGGTTATGATAAGCTCTGTACGGGGCGTTGACATTGAGGGATTCATGCTTTAGCGCAAGACGCCGGGCAAGTCTCTTGAATTTATACATAAAATGATTTAATAAGTTTTATGGAAACATAAAAAGTTTTAGGAGAAGAAAAATGGAACAGTCACAATCAGAAGAGAGACCTGTTATCTTAACAGTAGACGATGATTCAGTAATGAATGTTCACGTTATGTCCTCATTGAAGGCACAATATAGGGTTGTGACATTGAATTCCGGTAAAGCTGCCTTAAAATTCTTGTCAGAAAATGTAGTTGATCTTGTTATTCTTGATATAAATATGCCCGAAGTTTCAGGTTTTCAGGTTTACGAAGCTATGCAGCAGAGACGCGAAACAAAAAACATTCCGGTTATTTTCTTGACAGGCATAGAAAAAGAAGATATTGTCTCTCAGATTATCAAATCTGGCGCAAACGATTATATCTTAAAACCGATTGCTCCGGCTGAACTTCTGCAGCATGTACAGAATCAGCTTGTCTTGAGCAGGAAGCGCAAAATGCTTGAAGCTCTGAAAATTGAAAAACAAAAAACCGTAAGAAAATCAAAAGTCAATGCAGGCAGATAATTATTTAAGTCTTTTAAATCCCGAACAGTGCCAGGCTGTTATGCACGAAGGTTCTCCGCTGCTGATTCTTGCAGGAGCGGGTTCGGGCAAGACGCGCGTAATAACAACCAAAATTGCGTGGCTTATAGAGCAAGGCACAGACCCGCGCACGATTCTGGCTGTTACCTTCACCAAAAAAGCAGCAAACGAGATGCGCGAGCGGGCGTGCCGCCTAAACGAAAACGCGCAATTTGCTCAGATACGAACGTTTCACTCTTTCGGCTCATGGTTTTTGCGCGTTTATGCTGAATATGCAGGGCTTGCCCCGAATTTTACAATCTATGATGACACTGACATGCTGACGCTGCTAAGCAAGGCCGCGTCTGAGCTGACGCACAACCAGTGCGCGCATTATACGCACCTTATTTCGCGCGCAAAAGACTATTGCCTGCTGCCAGACAGCGACCTCACTGAAATCGATGAAGACCCGAATTTTCCGGATTATTATCAGAAATATCAAGACAGGCTGCATGAAACAGGCAACGCCGATTTTGGCGATTTGATTGCGCTGCCTGTGCGCATTTTGAAAGAAAACCCGGAAATTGCAGAACAGATGCACCGCCGCTTTCAGGTGATAATGATTGACGAGTACCAGGATTCTAACGTGGCGCAGTTTGAGCTTCTCAAAGTGCTTGCCGGGCCAGAAACTTATGTGTGCGTCGTCGGTGATGATGACCAGTCTATTTACAGCTTCCGTGGCGCAGAAGTGCAGAATATTCTTACGTTTCAAGAAAACTTTAAAGGCGCGGAGCTTATAAAGCTTGAGCGGAACTACCGCTCTGTTGCGCCGGTCTTGAAAATTGCGGACGAAGTTATAAGCAACAATAAAGGGCGGCTCGGCAAGACGCTGAAAGCAGAGCGCGGCGAAGGCAAAAAGCCTGTAGCTGTGTTCCTCGCAAACCAAGACGAAGAAACTGCGTTCTGCGCCGAAATGATAAAAGCCGCTTACCGTAAAGGCTGCCCTTACAGCGACTGGGCTGTGCTTTACAGAACCAACGCGCAGTCGCTCGGTTTTGAAACAGAATTCCTCAATAGGAAAATACCTTACCGCGTTGTCGGTTCGCTTAAATTCTATGACCGCGAAGAAATAAAAGACATTCTTGCTTATCTTGCGCTGGTGCTCAATTCGAGAGATGAAATCAGCTTTGCGCGCGTTGTCAACAAGCCTTTGCGCGGCGTGGGCAACTCAAGCCAGCAGAAAATCATAGATTTTGCGCGTTCAACTTATGGCACGCTCGAAATGTCGCCAGAACAGCGGCCTGTGTTGCGCGGCAGCATTCTTGAAGCGTGTGCAGACGAAGCGCTGCCAATTCCGGCAAAAGCCAAAAAAGGCGTGCACGAATTCCTTGAGATAATGCAGAACCTTGCCGCCGAGCTTGATAAATCGGCTGAAAATAGCGAACCTGCTGTGTCAAGAGAAATTGCTGACATGGCGCAGATTGCAATTGAAGAGCAGATGCTCTCAAATGCGCCGCTTGAAAAAGCAAAGACGCTCGCTTCGTTTATCGAAAAGGTCATATCGGCTTCTGGCTTAGGCGAATATCATTCTGCGCAGGACGAAATTGCAGGCACACAGCGCGTGGCGAACATGCAGGAACTTGCGAACAGCGCGGCTTTATACCCAAAGACTAGGGCAGGGCTTGCGCTTTTCTTTGACCACATCGAGCTAGACCGCGCCGTAACTCAGGCTGAAGACACAAGCGATGCCGTTACGCTGATTACGTTGCATAACACCAAAGGTCTTGAGTTTCCGCGCGTAATAATCACCGGCATAGAAAAGGGCATTTTCCCGCGCGAAGACAAGGTTGATTCAGAGCTTGAAGAGGAGCGGCGGCTGTTTTACGTTGGCATTACGCGCGCCCGCGATGAGCTTTATCTGACAACAACGGCTTCGCGCCGCCTTTACGGCCGCACCGAATGGATGAGCCCAAGCCCGTTTTTGGCTGAAATCAAGCGCGAATCTGTGGAAGTGCTCGGGCGCAAGCCGGCAAGGTTCAGCTTTGCAGGTGAGCGGAAGCTGAATGCAGGGCAGAAAGTGCTGAACGGCGGCGAAACGCCTAAAACAGACCCGCTTTTTGAGCGGTGGAAGCCCGGCACGAAAGTCTACCACGATGATTTCGGCTACGGCCTTGTCTGCAAAGCATCATATATCGAAGGCGATTTGAGCATCTACGTGGCGTTTGAGTCGGGCGCAAAAAAGCAGTTTCTGCCCAAACATTGCGCCAGCTCACTCATGCGCGTAAGAGATTAGCCCCGAAAAAGTGTAGAATTTGCATTGTTTTAGCCCCGAAAAAATGTGATTTCATCCTTGTTTTAGGCCCGAAAAAATGTTATGCTTGAAATATGGAAAGATTCGCAATCGAAGAACTGAAACGATGGAAAGAAAAGCCGGATAGAAAGCCGCTCGTGCTTATGGGCGCACGGCAAGTCGGCAAAACTTGGCTGATGAAAGAATTCGGGAGACAGTGCTATAAGAACACAGCCTACATTTCGTTCTACAACAATTCAAAAATGAAGCAGGTCTTTGATTCAGATTATGACATAAAGCGCATCATTCCATATCTGAACATCGAAGTCGGATTTTCAATAACGCCGGAAGACACGCTCATAATTTTTGATGAAATTCAGAATGCGCCGAAAGCATTTGAATCACTCAAGTATTTTTGCGAAGAAGTACCGCAATATCACATAATCGCTGCCGGTTCTTTGCTCGGCGTTGCGCTTCATCAAGGCGTTTCTTACCCTGTCGGCAAAGTTGAGCTGTTGAATCTTTATCCGTTAAGTTTCCGTGAATATTTGTGCGCAATTGGCGAAAAACCTTTGTCTGATGCGCTTCTCACCAAAGATTTCAAGCTGATAGACGCTTTTTCTGAAAAATATATCTATCATTTGAAAAATTATTATTTTGTCGGCGGTTTGCCTGAAGCGGTGGAATCGTTCCGGCTGAATACAGACTATAATGCTGTCCGGCAGATTCAGAACACAATACTTGCCCAATACAAAGGCGATTTTGGAAAACATGCAGGCGCAAACGAGCTGCACAGAATCAATATGATTTGGGAATCTATTCCTATGCAGCTTGCAAAAGAAAACAAGAAATTCTTTTTTGGAAAAATCAAGGCGGGAGCGAGAAGCAGCGAATTTGAGCTTGCAATTCAGTGGCTTACAGATTCTGGGCTTGTCTATAAAGTGAACCGCGTCAATGAGCCGCATGTTCCGCTTGCCGCCTACAAAGATTTTTCGGCGTATAAGCTCTTTGTTGTAGACATCGGGCTTCTTGGCGCAATGAGCGAGCTTGATGCAAAATCAATAATAAACGGAAACACGCTGTTTGTTGAGTTCAAAGGCGCACTCGCAGAGCAGTATGTCTTGCAGCAGATTGTCTGCGACACATCTTACACGCCGTATTACTACGGAAGCGAAAAAGCTACGTTTGAGCAAGATTTCTTAATTCAAAAAGAAATGGATGTTGTTCCAATCGAAGTAAAAGCTGAAGGAAATGTCCGCTCACAAAGCTTGAAAGCTTTTTATGAAAAATACCATCCCAAAAAATCTGTCCGCTTTTCGCTTTTGCCGTACTGCAATCAAGATTGGATGGAAAACATACCGCTTTACGCAATTTGTGCTTTGTAGGGGAATGATTCAGCCTCGAAAAAGTGTGGAATTCGCACTGTTTTAGCCCCGAAAAAGTGCAAAGCTATGGTTTTAGTTCAGGCAATTGTTGATATTTTCTGCAACTGCAATCAGTAGTTTTTGTTGGCTTTTAGTTAATTTTTTATAAGCATATAACAATTTTTGAAATTCTTCGCTCGTTTTTTCTGTCTGGATTTTTAAATTTTCGCCGGTAATTAAAAATTCAACGCTCGTATGCAATGCTTTGGCAAGTTTTACGGCAACATCAGCAGACGGCATACAAGCTTGACCGCTTACATAGCTAATAATTGTACGTCTTGAAATTCCTGTTTGGGCAGACAATTCTTTGTAAGACAATCCTGAAAACTCAATTTCTTCCCGCAACCGCTCTCTGAAATCCATACGTTTATCAGAATAACAGTATACTGTCATTTTGTTGTTGAAAATTACAGTAAACTGTATTATATTTAATAAAATACATTATACTGTAGTGATTATAGATAATGAACAGTATAATGTAAAAAAAGCAAGTCGAATAAGAGATGAAATAGGGTTCATAGTAGATGAAAAGAGCAAATCCGTTCATTCCAATTTATCATACCGTAAATGTTGGAACAAATGAAGAAAAATACAATGCCATAAAGGAAGGGACCGTTTGCTTGCCAGCATATCTTGACGTGGAACTTACCAATTATTGTAATTTTAGATGCTGTTTTTGTCCTACAGGAACAAAGTCAATGAAACGAATGAAAGGATACATGAGTGATGATGTTGTTGATGCACTTACAGAAAATATCAAAAAATTTAATATTGCTGCTGTTCGTTTTATTCGATGGGGAGAACCCACAATGCATCCAAAATATCTTGAGATTATGGAAAAAGTGAAGAATGCGGGTGCATTGATTCATATTAATACAAATGGTTCTCTTCTTGATGATGTTCAGATTCAGAAAATGATAGACATCCACTTGGATTCTATAAAATTTAGCTTTCAAGGTGCTGATGAAGGAACTTATAATGAAATGAGAGAGGGCGGAGATTATTTAAAGTTACTGAATATTGTGCGTAAATTCCATAAAATTCGTGGTAATAGAGAATATCCATATATCCAGATTTCAACGACTCTCACAGGTGAAACTTTAGAACAAATAGAAAATTTCAAGGCTGATGTAGCTGAATATTGCGATTATTATAATATTGGTTATACAAAGCTCAATCATCTGAATGTAGAGGAAATGAATATCAGTAATGATGAGAAATGTAAGATTCTGTTTTTGCAGAAACAAGAAAAGATAAAGCGAGTGTATCGTGCTGTATGTGTGGAAGCTTTTAACAAGTTGTCAATAAATTGGAATGGAGATATTACGTTGTGTTGTGCAGATTATGACAATTTTATGGTAGTTGGCAATATTTTGGATAGTAATTTAAAAAGCATTTTCAATAGCAAGATTGCAAATATTTATAGAGAAACGATAGCAAATCATCAGTATGGAAAAATAAAATGTTGTGCTGATTGTTATGAAACAGTGTCACTTACAAAATAAGTCGCTTACTATAACTGATACAAATTTTAGCCCCGAAAAAATGTGATGGTCTCTGCCGCTGTTTACTCGTCTTGGGGGACGGCGGAGGTCAGTTCATGGCTTGAGGGGGAGTGAGATACATTTCTTACAATGAAGACAGAGGACAATTGTTCTGTTTCGCCCAACGAATGACGGCGTTCATCCTTCTTTGATAGCCTTTCACGCCTGTGCTTTGCAGCCATTCAAGATTGTCAATGTCAATGCGGAAAGATACTGCTT